>NZ_JAIXHU010000016.1:0-71034 GCF_025671395.1 Paraclostridium sp. AKS73
TTTACTTTTATAGATTTAATCATCTTTAGATCTTAAATTAAATTTCATTTCATCTATCTTATGCAATAAATCCTTCCATAACCCCTCCACATATAAAACTTCTTTATTAGTTTTATATGTGGAAAGTTATACTTATACTATATTTTCTATATCTTTTTAATCCTAATATATTAAAAACATATAAAACTATTATAAATATTATTAAAATAATACAATCATTATATATGTTGTAAAAATCAAAACCTTTTATAAATATTCCGCTCAAAGCACTTGCTCCATAATATAAAGGCGTTATTCTAGCAATATTTTGCAGCCATATACTCATACTTTCTATCGGTATTAGCCCTGTAAAAAATATTTGAGGAACTATTATTATAGGTATAAACTGCATAATTTGAAACTCTGAATTAGCAAATGTAGATAAAATGAGTCCTAATGATAATGCTACAAGCGCAATTAATATATTTACAATAACTACCAACAATATATTACCTTCAATCGTTATATTCAATATGTAAATCGAAAATAACACGATTAATATAGTCTGTATTACAGCAAATATACCATAGCCAGCCAAGTACCCTAATACAATTTCACTTCTTTTTATAGGAGTAGATAGTAATCTATCTAATGTACCTGTAGTTCTTTCTTTTAATAAAGATATTCCCGAAACTAAAAATACAAAGAAGAATACAAAAAAACCAATGAGTATAGGACTTAAAGTATCAAAATATGTTAAGTCTTCATTTGAATATACATAACTTGAGTCTATCGATATTTTATTACTTTCTCCAATGTTTTTATTAACTTTTGAAGAAATTTTTAAAAATTCATCTTTTAATATAGTTGATTGTACTTTTCCTTCAATTTCTTTTGTATTTATTGGTGAACTATTTTCATATGTTATTTCTAATTCATTATTATTATTTTTAACTATAAACGCATCTAAATTTTGATTTGTTATCTTATTTTTAATATTATTTTTATCACTGTATTCTTTTATATTAAGATCTGCATCTTTAAGTGATTCATTAAACTCTGATGATGTATTATAAACCCCTACATTTAATAAGTTTTCTTCATTAGAGTTAAATAAAAAATAAACTAAAGTCATAACAATCATAGGTGCAACCATCATAAGTGCTAATGTTCTTTTATCATGAATGGTTTGTTTTATTATTCTTATTATAATAGCTTTTACCCTCATTAAATTTCACCTCCTATTTTTAAGAATATATCCTCAATAGTATCTACTTTAAATTCATCCTTTAATTTACTAGGTGTTCCATTTGCTATAATTTTACCATTTCTTATTAATGCTAACTTGTCACATCTTTGAGCTTCATCCATTACGTGAGTTGTTATTATTATGGATTTCCCATTTAATTTTAATTTATTTAGCTCATTCCAAATACTAAGTCTAAGTTTAGGATCAATTCCTACAGTAGGTTCATCTAGTATTAAAACTTTTGGGTCCTGTATTAATGATATAGCTAATGATAACCTTCTTTTCATACCTCCAGAATAATATTTAACCTTTTTATTTAAATCATTTTGCATATTAACTAAATTTGATACATACTCTATTCTTTTATTTATCTCATACTTATTTATTGAAAATATTTTAGCAAAAAATTCTAGGTTTTCTTTACCAGTCAAATCCTCATATAGAGCATCAGACTGAGCCATATATCCAATACTTTGTAATATGTTTCTATTTGGTATTTTACTTCCTAATATGAATACTTCTCCACAACTAATTTTTTCCATACCTATAATAGATTTTATAAATGTACTCTTTCCAGACCCAGATGGTCCTATTAATCCTAATATTTCTCCCTCTTCAATTTCTAAACTTACATTATCAAGAATTTTAATTTTAGAAACTTCCTTAGTAATATTTTTTACTTTAACAATACTCATGTTAACCTCCTTTTAATCGACACGGTGTTGATTAATCCTTATATTATAATTATAATTAAGTCATAATATATAACAATAATTAAAAACTCTCGATGTGTTTATTATTAAACACATTTCATGATTTTGTTGATTATATTTAGTTTAGGAGGATATTATGGATAGAAGAATTTTAAAAACTAGAAGTGTAATTAAAAAATCTTTAACATCATTAATGAAAGAAAAACCATTTGATAAAATTACTATAAAAGATATTACTGACAAAGCTAATATTAACAGAGCTACTTTTTACCTACATTACATGGATAAATACGATTTATTAGAACAAAGTCAAAATGATATATTAAACGAAATAAGAGAAGTATTAGCTGATGCATTTAAAATATTTAACCCTCAATCTTTACCCATACAAGATGCAACTACTATAATTCCTTTTTTAAGCTGCGTTTATGAATGTATAGGTAAAAACTCTGACTTTGTAAAAGTTATACTAGGCGGAAATGGAGACTTAAACTTTCATTTAAAATTTAAAAGTCTAATTGAAGAGTTTATAAAAAAATATCTGTAATAAAAACTCCAGATGCATTTTGTATCCCTCTAAAATATTTAATTGAAACAGCAACATCCATGCATATTGGAATTATATCCAGATGGCTTGAAGATGGAATGGTTGAAACACCTTATGAGTTAGCTTGTATAACATCTAATATTATAGTTTCTATTTCTAATTCAGTTATAAAAAATTAAATGGCTATCTTAATAAGATAGCCATTTTTTACGCTTAAGGAAATCATACTTAACAAATGTTTGTGGATAACTTATACAACGTAGTTATACAAATGTTTTGTCGAAAGTAAAAAATGATATTTTGAGCAACGGACATAGTCGTTGGCGACATGAGCAAAGCGAATTTTTTATTTAAATATTTTTAATTACTTTACACGGACTTCCTACAGCTACACAATTAGATGGTATATCTTTTGTAACAACACTACCAGATCCTATAACAACATTATCGCCTATATTTACACCTGGGTTTATTATAGCACCCCCGCCTATCCATACATTATCTCCTATTGTTACTGGAGATCCATATTCGATTCCTGAAATTCTTAATTTAGGATCTATAGGATGATAAGCTGTGTATATTTGAACATTTGGTGCTAACATTGCATTTTTACCAATTTTAATTTCGCATACATCTAACATTATACAATCAAAATTAGCATAAAAATTTTCGCCTAAATGTATATTGTAACCATAATCACATTTAAAACTTGGTTCTATATATACATTTTCACCGGTAGATCCAAGTAGCTTTCTTAAAATTTCATTTTTTGTATAATCATCAGTATCTATAGTTTGATTATATAATCTTGTTAATATCCTAGCTTGTTGTCTATCTTTTACTAGCTCTGGATCAGATGCAATATATGCATCTCCTTTTAGCATTTTTTCTTTTCAGTCATATAAATACCCCTTATTATATTTTATATAATCTACATTCCCAAGGTTTTAAATTCATCGAACTTATTATATCATGCTCTTTTACTTCTATATTTGATAAAATTAAGTTTTTGTAATTTAATTTTACTTCATCGTAATTATATAAAACATTATCATTAGACATATTGCTAATTACTAAAAATTTACTATCATCTAATACTCTTTCATATGCATATATATTTGTATTATTTTCTAATATTAATTTATACTCACCATATATTAAAGCTTCATATTCTTTTCTAATTTTAATCATACTTTTATAAAAGTTTAATATAGAGTTTTTATCCATTATTTGATTTTCAACATTTATATTTTTATAGTTTGGATTTATTCCTATCCAAGGTGTTACACTACTAAACCCTCCAAAATCACTACTGTTCCACTGCATAGGAGTTCTGGCATTGTCTCTAGATAACCTCCATGCTCGTTTCATAAGCTCTTCATGACTATCCCCTGAATCTAACCCTATATAATAATTATTTTTAGTTTTCACATCATTATAATCTTCAATATTTTTAAACTCTACATTTGTCATCCCTATTTCTTGACCTTGATATATAAAAGGAGTCCCCTCTTGCATAAAATACATAAGCCCTAAGCACGTAGCACTTTCATACCAATACTCTTTATCATTACCTAACATAGATACAATCCTAGGTATATCATGATTTTCTATGAATAAAGCATTCCATCCTAATCCATGTAAATTGGTTTGCCATTTGCTTAATACTTTTTTAAATTCAACTAAATCAATAGTCTTATCCATATCACTATTCCATAAATCTAAATGCTCAAACTGAAATACCATATCAAACTTACCATCTTTTTGTGATACCCAAAGATGAGCATCTTCAGGAGTTACTCCATTAGCTTCTCCAACTGTCATAACATCATAATTTCCATAAGTATTTTCTTTTATCTCTTTTAAATAATTGTGGATTCCATCTACATTCATATGCTTTTCAAAACACGAAACATATTTTAAATTGTCTGGATTTGGCATATCTAAAAACCCTTTTTCTTTGTTTATATGACTAATCGCATCTACTCTAAATCCATCTATCCCTTTTTCTAACCACCAGTTCATCATGTCATATATTGCTAATCTCATATCTTTATTTTCCCAGTTTAAATCTGGCTGCTTTTTAGTAAAAAGATGTAAATAGTATTGATCTGTTAGATCATCTTTAACCCATGCAGATCCTCCAAATATACTTTCCCAGTTATTTGGTTCTTTACTATCCTTTCCATCTTTCCATATATACCAATCTCGCTTTTTGCTATCTTTAGAAGATCTAGATTCCACAAACCAAGGATGTTCATCACTAGTATGATTTATTACTAAATCTATAATTAACTTCATTCCTCTTTTATGAACTTCATCTAATAGTTCATCAAAATCTTTCATACTACCAAATTCATCCATAATATCTCTATAGTCACTAATATCATATCCATTATCATCATTAGGAGACTTATAAAAAGGTGAAACCCATATTACATCTATACCTAAATCTTTTATATAATCTAACTTTTGTATAATCCCTCTTAAATCTCCAATTCCATCTCCATTAGAATCTCTAAAACTTCTAGGATAAACTTGATAAGCTACGGCTTCTTTCCACCAAGTCTTTTTCATATATATCAACCTCCATAACTTTCCATTTTCTTCTTCACCCATTGCTAATATAATGGTTTGAAGTTAATATATTTGCTGACGAAACACTTAAAGTACGTTTTTTGTACTTTGTGTGAAGGAAGCAAATTTATTGACTTCAAACCACCTTATAAACTATATATTTACAACTACCTCTACCCCATAATGGTCTGATACCACATTTTTATTTATTCCATTAAAAATAACATTAGAACTTTCTACTTTGATTTCTTTATTTGAAAGAATTAAATCTAGCCTTAAGTTTTCTTTATTTTTATCCCACCCTGCAATTTTTCCTTTTACAGTTATTCCTGAATCTTTATTATTTGATAAATTATATGTGTCAAATAATTTTTCACAAATATAATCATATCCTTCATTTTCTACATTAGCATTATTGTTAAAATCCCCCATCACAAATGCAAATTTATCATTTTCAATTTGCATAAAAAGTTTATCAAACTGTTCTTTGAATGGCTCTTCATCATCATTCCACCATCCTAAATGACACGAATATAAACTAATTTCATAATTGTTATAAACTACATTTAACTTAACTATTTTCCTAGTTTTCCAAAAATTGATATCCTCACTTATAGATATGTTAAAACTATCCTTTTTAACTATAGGAAGCTTTGTCATAAGACAAAGCCCCTCTTCATATATATCATAACCTATATGAGCAACATCCCAATGGAGTGTATAATTCTCATTTCCAAGTTTTTTTAATTCATCTTGAAGTAACAATGCAAAGTTATTTGCTTTCACATTATCATAAGCTATATCTGAACATATTAATTGACTTACTTCTTGAAGAGCTATAGCGTCATATTCTTTTTCATTTATGACCTTAGCTATATAAGATATTTTTTCAATTTGATTTTCTTCTTGCCAAGAGTGGCAATTCAATGTTAAAAGCTTCACTGTTTTACACTCCTAACATATCTAATATATTAGATTTTAAAACATCAGCCTTTGGTCCATATATCGCTTGGACCCCTCTATCTTTGACAATAAGTCCTAATGCACCAAGTGCCTTCCAATCTTTTTCACTTCCAACCAAGCTCACATCTTTTACAGTTACTCTTAATCTAGTCATACATGCATCTACGTCTTCTATATTATCAGCTCCTCCAAGTAAGTTGATTATTTTACTTGATAATACATCTTGAGCTATGTTGTTAGTATCTACCTTTTTGCTCTCTTCTTCGTTACTTTCTTCTATATAGTTTCCTTTACGTCCTGGTGTTGCAATATTAAACTTCTTGATTAAGAAATTGAATATTCCAAAGTTTAGTAAGAAAAATACAACACATGATATAAAGAAGTTAACTAAATCCATTGTAAGTCCTGCTTTAACAAGCATTGGAGTACGAGTTAAAAATTCTATAAATCCAAAAGCATGCACTCTTAAGTGAATTATATCTGCAAGTGCAAATGCAAGTCCTGTAAGAATTGCATAAACTATATATAAAACTGGTGATATAAACATAAACATAAATTCTATTGGTTCTGTAACCCCAGTTAAGAAACATGCTAGCATAGCAGATATAAATATAGGTTTGTAATTTTTAGCTTTATCTTTATCAACATTTTTGTACATTGCTAAAGATATACCTGCAAGTGATGCAGTTGATAATATAACCTGCCCTGCTTTAAAACGAGCTGGTGTTATACTTGTTAATAACTCTTTATACGATGCCATATCTCCTGCAGATTTAAAGTTAATTAAATCAGTTATCCATGCAAGCCATAATGGATCTTGTCCTGCAACTGTAGTTCCTGCAGCTGCGCCTGTTGCAATATGATATATACCTCCAAGTTCTGTATAGTTCATAGGCACAGTTATCATATGATGAAGTCCAAATGGTAGTAATAATCTTTCAAGTGTTCCATATACAAATGGCGCTAAAACCGGAGCAGTATCTTTAGAAGATGCAATCCACATACCAAAAGCATTTAAAGCTCCCTGTGCAAATGGCCAAATTATAGATAATATAATTGCAGTTATTACAGAACCTAATATAACAACAAACGGAACAAAACGTTTTCCATTGAAAAATGCTAAAGCCTTAGGAAGTTTATCAAAGTTGTAGAATTTATTATAAAGTACAGCTCCCATAAACCCTGATATTATACCAACAAACACTCCCATGTTAAGTGCTGGTGCACCTAATATAGATGTGAAATAATCTTTAACTAAAAGTGTAGATCCTGTTAAAGAAGTTACTGTTGCTTGTGGATCTAAAAGCATATCTGCATTTACACCAAGTACAACTCCCGTGATACGATTTATTAATATAAATGCAATTACAGCAGCAAAAGCTCCTCCTGCTCTTTCTTTTGCCCAAGATCCTCCTATTGCAACAGCAAATAGTATATGTAGGTTTCCAATTATTCCCCAACCTATATCTTCCACAACTTTTGCTGTTGTCATTATTAAGTGAGCATCAGATGACATACCTATAAGTTTTCCTATAGAAACCATAAGCCCTGCTGCTGGCATAACCGCTATAACCACTAATAAAGCTTTACCTAGCTTTTGCCAAAAGTCAAATGAAATTAATTTTGTTTTACTACTCATTTTAAACTCATCTCCTTTTTAATTTAAGTATTGTCTCTACCTAATGCAATCGATTGCATTAAATAGTAAAAAAATATACAACTTTTTTATTTCTCACCTTTATTATAAGCAAATTATAACACCTCATGAAAATGTTTTCAAGATTTTTTTAATTTTTTTGTAAATTTGATATAAATCATTAATTTCAATAATGCAACCATTTGCACAAAGCTATTATACACATCTATTATATATAGAATAGTTTAAGACAGTCTTAAACCTTCTATATATAATTTATTTAAAAGATTCTCTTTCTATAAACTCTGTATTTACTATGTAATGTGTATTTACTGTGTCTTGATTTTCTAATTTTTCAATAAGTAGTTTTGCAGCATAGTATCCTAGATCATCTGCATTTATATCTACAGATGCTAATGGTGGTGTCTGGTATTTGAAAGTTGGATATTATTAAATCCAACTAATGATATTTTTTCTAAATTTTTTTCATTTAGTAACTGAGACACTCCAAATGCCAATAAATCATCTGTAGTTACAATAGCTGTAATCTCATTTTTTCTTAACAATTCTTTAGCTGCATCATATCCTGTATTTTCTTTAAAAAGTTGCTTATGTATAACTAAATCTTCATCATAATTTAATCCATTCACTTCCAAAGCCATTTTATATCCTTTCAATCTGTCTTTTGACATATTCAAAGTTTTTATAGCTCCTATAAATCCTATTTTTTTATGACCTTTTTGAATAAGCCTATTTACTACATTATACATAGCCTGGAAATTATCATTATCCACCCACAATATATCTTCTGTTTTTTCGGGCCTTCCTATTGCTACAAAAGGAAATTCTATATTGTTTAAAAACTTAATACTTTCATCATTTTCATTTACTCTTAGAAGTATAATTCCTTCAATTAAGTTAGTGTTAGTAATTTCTTTTATACTTTCAAACTCCTTTTTTCCATCTTTTGCAAACACATATGTAATATAATAGTTTTTATTTTGTGCATAAATACTCATCCCCTTCATGGCATTTATAAAAAATGGATTTGTAAGTAAGTCATCTGCTTCACTTGGTAAAACTACTCCCAATATTTTTGTTTTATTATTTGCAAGACTTCTTGCAATTGCATTAGGTTTGTAATTTAACTTTTTTATTGCTTCATTGACCTTAGCTTTAGTTTCTTCACTAATTTTAGGATTATTAGACAAAACTCTAGACACTGTAGAAGTTGCAACTCCTGCCTCTTTTGCAACATCTTTTATAGTTACTTTAATCATACCAAATACCCTCAATATTTTTTATTTTTATATAAATTTTTTATCATATTATTTCTAATCATGTCTAATTATTATATCATATTTAACTATAACTTCTCTATTCATTATTTTAAATAATAAAAATAACTAAGACTTTATAACATTCATTATAGCCTTAGTTATTTTTATTATTTAGCAAATATTTCTAGCCTCTATACTTATTTTTTTTAACTCTTTATAAATATCACTTATTTCCTTACATCTATAAGTTTTTAAAGCTTTTATTAAAGGAGTATAACAATCACTAATATCATATTGTATGTAATTTCCAAATGTATCTTTTGTAAAAATAACTTCTTCTTCCTCATCTATAAAGCTATGTTCTAAAATACTTTCATAATCAAAATTGGATCTTAACACCTCATCAGCCTCTAATAATAGTTCATAAGAGCTTTTTAGTAATTCCATTTTATTCCCCACTTTTAATTCTCCTTTCTAATTTTATATTGTGCTTGATTATTATAACTCATTCTTTTGTCGTTTTATGTAATATCGTGCTAATTCCAATATTTACACAATAAAAGGGAGTATAAAACTCCCTTTAGTGTATCTATTTACCTTTGATGTTATCTTTAACTTTTTTACCTACATTTGCCCCTGTATTTATAGTTTCCTTAGCTATGTTTCCAACTCCATTTATAACATCTTTACCTACATTCAACCCTGTATTTATAGTTTCTTTTCCTATATTTCCAGCTCCATTTAAAACTTCTTTACCTACATCTGTTACTGGTTTAGTCACTTTTTTTATATTATCTTCTACCTTCTTTTTACCCATTTTTTAACATCTCCCATATTATTGTATAAGTAGTTTTATCTACTTATACAATAATATGTAGTTTTTTAGCTTTTTGTTACATCACTTCTATTTGAATAATTCTATTAAGTCTTCTTTACTTAATCCTTTTAAATTAGTAGAATTAGATAAGCTATCGTCAATAATATTATCAATCATATCCTTTTTATTTTCTTGTAATAAAACTATCTTTTCCTCTATTGTGTCTTTTGATATTAATTTTACTACTTCAACTACATTTTTTGACCTATCCTGTGAGATCTATCACTTGCTTGATTTTCTACGGCTAAATTCCACCATGGGTCAAAATGTATAACCATGTCAGCACTAGTTAAATTTAATCCTGTGCCTCCAGCTTTTAAAGATATTAAAAACATTAATATTTTTATTTTCATTAAATTCATTAACTAAATTTATACGATCTTTAGCTTTAGTTTTTCCGTCTAAATACATAGATTTTATATTTTTATTTTTAAGTTCTTCTTCTATTAATCTCAGAACACTTGTAAACTGAGAAAATAATAATATCTTTCTCCCATTTAAAATAGCTTCATTTAAAATTTCTATACAAATATCAACTTTAGAACTCTTGCCACTATACTCTTTCAATAAGGTCTTAGGATGAAGACATAATTGTCTCAGTTTAGTTAAATATGAAAATATTGTTATTTTATCATTTTCATATTTAGTACTTTCTAATTTTTCTATTACACTTTTATTATAAATATCATATATTTTCTTTTGTTCTTTATTTAATTCTACAATGAATTTCTTTTCTATTTTGTCTGGTAATTCCTTTATAACTTCTTTTTTTGTTCTTCTCAATATAAAAGGTTTTATTAATTTTTTTAATTTTTTAATGTCTCCATCTACAAATTTATTTTGAAATTCTTTTTTATCATATAAATACCCAGGCATTATAAAATCAAATATAGACCAAAGTTCTAATAAGTTATTTTCTAATGGAGTCCCTGTTAAGGCAAACTTAATATCAGCGCTAATGCTCTTTATAGATTTAGTTACTATAGCATCTGGATTTTTTATATTTTGAGCTTCATCTATGAACATATAATCAAATTTTTTGTCTTTATATTTCTCAAAATCATTTCTAATTGTAGAATAAGTAGTTAAAACTACATCATAATCTCTATAATTTTTAATTATTAAGTCTCTTGATTTTTTATCCCCATATGCTATTCCTACCTTCAAATTTGAAGCAAAATTATCAATTTCATTTTTCCAGTTGTGTATAAGTGATGTAGGTGTTACAACTATATTTTTCGATTTTTTTTGACTACTAATAAACGCAATTGTTTGTAGTGTCTTTCCAAGACCCATTTCATCCGCTAAGATCCCTCCAAAGTTATAGTTACTTATACTATTAAACCAGTTAACCCCTTCTAATTGATATTCCCTTAATATATTTTTAATATTTTGCGGAATCTCGCAATTTATTTTTTCATTAAATCCAGACATTATTTTATCTATGTATTCTTTTCCTGATATAAAATTAAGTTTATTTTCTTTTATATAATTGTCTATATATAAAAGTTTACTATTTTCAACTTTAAAATCATCTGCTTCAACAGGAATCCCCAACGTATCAATAAGTTCTAATAATTCCTGTATATCTTTATTATGTAAATCCAAGTATATAGATTCTTTCAATCTATATAGACGTTTATTTTCTTTGTATGCACTAAATATCTCATTATATCTTTTTCTATTGAGATTTCCTATATTAAAAGAAAGTCTCAAATTATCGTCTTCATCCAAATCAAACTTATATGTTACTTTAGCCTTAGCATATGCTACTTCATTATTATTAAGTTTATTTTGAGTGCTTTTTATATTGTTCTTCTTGTTTGTAAGGTCATCTATACACTTATAAATAGTTGCAACTATATGCTTACAAACAAATGTATTACTTTCCATACTTTTATTTAACCAATCATTGCAATCACAGCTAGTTGACACTATTCTATTGGTTTTTTCGCTTATAGTTATTAAAGAATTGTTTTTTTCATTAAACATTTCATTACCAACTACAGCATAAAAATTTATATTATTATTTTCTTTCTTTATATAGCTTTCACTTACTAAGTTGTTTTTATAAATTGCAACTCCAGAGTTATGTCTATTCTTTTCTGTATTATTTAAAATAATGCTTTTAATTGTACTAACTTTCATAATTTCACCACCTTAAACTTTAAAATATATAGTTTTATAAATACAAAAAAAGTACCTTCAAACTCAGGTACTTTTAAAACTGGCGGAGAGGGTGGGATTCGAACCCACGGCCCCTTTCGGAGTCACTGGTTTTCAAGACCAGCTCCTTAAACCACTCGGACACCTCTCCGTATTTCATTAACTTATATAGACAATATATCATATTTTTATTAATTTGTAAATAATTTTTTACTTTTTTTACAAAAATGGTGAATACACTACGATATCCACCATTTTAACAATTTATATTTTTCTACTTTAAGATCTTTTTAGTTAGGATTTACAGGAAGTATTATAATAAAATTACTGCCCTTTCCAATTTCACTTTCAACATATATTTCACCTTTATGTAGCTTAACTATTTGACTCGTTATAGTAAGCCCTAATCCACTTCCACGCTTTATCTCGCTGTTTTCCTCTACAACCTGACTAAATCTATCAAATATAACTTTATGATATTTTTCCTCAATTCCTACTCCTGTATCTAAAACACTTATCATAACTTTTTCTTCTAAATCTTTTATAGTTACAGTTATACTACCACCTTCTGGTGTAAACTTAACTGCATTTCCTACTAAGTTAACAATACATCTTTCAATTTCATATTTATCACATCTTATAAGCTTTTCTTCTATTTCAGGATCAATTATTAATTCAATTCCTTTAGTACTCACATAATCTTTTAAAGTCAATGCTGTTTCTTCAACTAAATAGACTATATCTGTTTCTTCTAACGTTACTATGTACATATCATTTTGTAACTTAGCACTATCTACTATATTATTGATTAAATTTAAAAGCCTTTTACAGTTTCTTTGAGATACATCTATGTTATGATTTAAATTTTCTTCTTTTATGTGTCCATCTTTTCTAAGCAATCCTAAAATCAGTTGATTTGTACTGCTAATTACATTAAGGGGTGTTCTAAGCTCATGAGATAAGTTAACAAAATAACTATTCTTATTTTGTTCCAATTTTATATTTCTTTTTAATAAAATATTATTTTTCTCCATTTCTTCTCTTAGTCTTACAGTTTTCTTTTGAACTAATTTATCTAATTTTCTCATCTTACGCTTATGATTTGCTATAAGTCCAACACCTATTAATATATATATAATTACTGCATACCAGCTTAACCATATTGGAGGTTTTATAGTGAATGTTACATAATTTTCATCACTTACATTTCCACTTGTATCAATAGCTTTAACTCTAAATCTATATTTACCTGGAGGTAAATCATTGTAAGTTACATAGTTATCCTTTGTTCTTACTGATCCTCCACTACTTCCATCTAAATTATATTCATATGTTGTATTTCTATAATTAGAGTAGTCTGGAGTAAAAAATTTGATAGTTATTGTATCCGTACTCTCACTAAATTTCATTCCATTTATATCATTATATTCTTTATTATTTATAGCAAATGTATCAAATAATAATTTTGGTTTTTTATCTGCTTTAATAATTTTCTCTGGATAGAATGAATTCAATCCATTTACCCCTCCAAAAAAAAAGTTCTCCGCTCTTGCTTTTGTACGCTGCATTTCCATTAAATTCATTCCCTTGAAGCCCATCTGTTACACTAAAATTTTGAACTTTATTATTTAAATTGTTAATTTTTGATATTCCTTTATTAGTACTTATCCATATATCATCTTCATCATCTACTAAAACCCCATAAATGGTATTGTTTGCTATACCATCTTTAGTCGTATATCTTTCAAATCTTTCAGTCTCTTTATCAAATTTATTTAATCCATAACTAGTCCCTACCCAAATATTTCCATGACTATCTTCATTTATATACCTTACATAGTTATTACTTAAGCTATATTTATCTTGTTTATTATTTCTATAAATCTTTATAGTTTTATTTTTAGGGTCTATCTTGCACAAACCATCATCTCTTAAAAATCCTAAATAATAATTCCCTTCACTATCTTCATATATATATCTTACATATTTGTTTTTGTCTTGTCCCTTATTTATATACTTATTTATATCTATAAATTTTTTTGTCTTAGTGTCTAATATACTAACCCCATCTGCAGTCCCCATCCATAAATAACCTTTGCTATCTAGTAAAACATCTTTTATTCTATCATTAACTAATCCATCAGCTACTCCATAATGATTTATATTCTTATTAGATTTATTTACTTCTATAAGACCTCCATCAGTAGCTATATATATTTGATTTCCTTTTCCCGTTATATCGTTTACAGAGTCGTTTGTAAATTCTTTTTCAGTTTTAGTGCTTAAGTATACAGATTTATTCTTTTTTCTATCTATTATATTTACTCCTTTTGAATTTGTACCTACCCACAAATCTCCATCCTTGTCTTCATATATACCATGGACGATATTTTCACTCAATAAATAATCTTTATCTTGACCTGCCTTATAATGCTTAATTTTACTCTCAGTATCAAATACGCTTAATCCTGAATATGTTCCTACCCATATAAGCCCATTGCTATCTTCCATTAAACTTTTAACATCATTGTTAACTAAACTATTTTTATCATATATTTTATGAGTGTATATCTCAAAATTATCTTCTTTCTTGTTGTAAAGGGCTAATCCTTTAGATGTTCCAATCCATAAATTTCCTTTGCTATCTTTTTTTATTGCTCCAATTGAATAACAAGGAATTGAACTTTCATCAAAAGGATCACATTTATAACTAGTTATTTCATTTGTTTTAACATTTATCTTGTATAGACCTGAGTTCGCACTTCCAACCCATGTATATCCATCTTCATCGTCACATAAAACATTGTAAATTTCATTTTTACTCATATCAGACTTATCTATATTAAAATTTTTAATAACTTTAAAATCTTTAGATACCTTACTAACACCTAACTTAGTACCCAACCAAATATTACCTTCTTTGTCTTCATCAATGCAGTATATAAATTGACTTGTTAAGTCATCTTTTTTAGATAAAATTCTATCAAATCTATCTTCTTTAGAATTGTATATGTTCAGCCCATCATCTGTTGTAACTAATATCTTATTATCTTTTGTAATTAATATCTCTGTCACATTTCCGCTTGATATTAAGTTATTTTCCTTTAAGTAATTTGTAAACTTACCACTTTTTTGATCTAGTTTATTTATTCCATCTATAGTGGCTATCCATATATTTCCATATTTATCTTCTTTTATATCAGTTATAAAGTTATTACTAATACTATTTTCATCTTCCTCATAATTGTAAACTTTAAAATCATATCCATTAAATTTATTTAATCCATCATTTGTACCTAGCCACACATACCCTTTACTATCCTGAAAAATAGCTTCTATGGTTGTTTGGCTTATGCCTTGATCTATATTAAAATCATTAAATGTTATATTATTACTATTTGCATGTATATCGAATGTTGAATATGCAATAGTAATATATTAATTAATACAAATATATTAAATTTATTAAATAAACTAATTTTCCCCATATACTTTCCTTTCAAAGATGTTAATAGAATTTTTATATTATTTTATATTATATACTAATCCCCTTATTTTAACAATATTTACCAAAATTTTAATATAATTCATATATGTCAGAAAGTTCTAATTCAATTTTTTGAACATCTACTTTATAATCTTTGATTTCATCTTCAATAATATCTCCTAATAGTTTTTTATTAGGTAGTAAAATCTCAAATTCCGCTCCATTTTCACCGTCACTTTCTAAATATATTTCGCCTTTATTTAATTCAACCATAGCTTTTACAATACTTAATCCAATTCCGCTACCTTCATTCATTCTAGTTAATGATTTGTCAGCTTGTACAAATCTTTCAAATATTAAATCTTGCATATGTATAGGTATTCCAATACCATCATCTTTTACAATTATTTGAACCCAGTCCTTATTTATATGCATATTAACAAATATATTACCATTGGATTTGTAAACTTTATAGCATTAGATAATAAATTTAAAATTGCCCTTTCTATCATTTCTGGATCACACTTAATAATATTTTCCTCTTCATCTGTATCAAATATTATGTTTATACCTTTTTGCCTTGCGTATACTATAACTGACATAGTTATTTCTTCAATCAACTTTACTATATCACAATTTTTCATATTTGCTTTTGTATATCCTACATCAATTTTAGTTATATCAACCATATTATTTATAAGTCTTAACATACGTTGACAGTTAGTTTTTAGGCTTTGTCTATATGTCCCATACACTTGCCTAAAATCTTCATCCTTATTAGATACCTTAATATCCAGTAATTGAGTAGTTGAATAAAATATATTTAAAGGAGTTCTTAATTCATGACTTATATTGGCAAAAAATTCATTTTTAACTTTTCATGATCTTTAATTTTTTCATATTCTGATATGTATTTTTCCATTCTGTGCTCTTCTGTTATATCATTAAAAGTAACAACTAATTTAGCAGTTTCTCCATGTTCATCAATACCTTTTAAACTTGAATCTATAATTTTTTGAATTCCACAATCAATAATATTTTTTCCATAATTTATTTCAAATTTGCCAGTCCAACACCCATCTTTTTTAACACTATTTTCTATATTTTGCATAACTTCTTTATCTATAGTAGACATTGCAATTTCAATTCTTTCAGTTAATGCTGAATTTTTATAATCATCATTCCAAAGAAATATTTTTTTGTTTTTTTATTAGAGTAAATTATATTTCCATCCATATTACTTATAAATATACAACTAGCTTTATTTTCTTCTACAAGATTAAAAAAATATTTTTCTCTTCTTCTAGTTCTCTTTTTTCTTTATACTTATACTTGTTTCTAAGAATAAACCTACTATAAGTATTATAAAAGCCATATATGATATTGATATGGATATAAATTTAAGTTCTATTATAGGTATTCTAGCCCCCACTATTGCATAAAATGCCTTGACTAAAAACATTAATATACTAGCTCCAATAACTGAGTATGTATAATCTTTTTTCTGTATACTTTTTTTAAATAAAATAGTGCTAGTTATACTATAAATAAAAATTAACATAATATTATAAAGAATAAAAAAATCGGTTTCTTTTTTTATTGGGAATATAATACTTTTACTTTCTAAATATCCAAATATTGTTGCACTTAAAATTATAAACACTATGGAATAGAATTTATTTTTAACAATAAATTGTCTAACCTTATTTAATGGTAATATTGCTATTAAAATTATAGCTATTCTCATTAACGAAGTAGATATCGCTATATAGCCTTTCATACTTATAATAGTGTTTTGTAAAGTTAAATTATCAAATACTCCCAAAATAATATCTATTACAAATATCATATACATTAAAGAAACTATAAATAACTCTTCTTTTTTGTGCTATTATAGCAAACCATGCAACTTACTGTCGCTAAAAATGCTAAGACTATATTAAAAATTCTTATAAAGTCTTCTGGTTTTATCATTAAAATTAAATTATATTTGAATATATGTATTAAACTTAATATATAAAATACAACTAAAAAAGCTGATATGCCTATCGTTAATACAGTTGCTAATTTATTACTAGCCTCAAACTTTTTATTTTTACTTATTCCTAACATATTTCTCTCCCCTAATTTTTATCAATACACACTATAACATGTTTTTATAGTCCGGTCTATCTTTTCGACAATAAAAGACAGACTATTACACAACAGTCTGCCTCTTTAAATAAATTATCTATTCCCTAATATTAGTTTTTGTATTTTCTTGTAAATTTATAATCTATTTTTCGCCCCTGTTTTTTTGTAACAACTCTTTTACTTCATCACTATTTGGATGTACAAATGAATACGGAGTATCCTCTGATAATTCCTCTATTACCCCACCTGTAAATAAATCTTCATATGGAGTTTTTTTGGGTATAAATAAATTTTCATATAAGTTCCCTTCAAATGGTTCATTCTCTTTATATTCTTTTTTCATAGTTTTTCCTCTTTCTTGCTTAAATTTTATTATTTATTCTGCTCATATTATTAATATATATAACTAATACCCACGATTTTAATCTTTAAAATAAAAAGTGGACTTTGATTTAAATACTCCCTATACCAACTTTAATTTACTTAATCATAAAAAAGCATAAACCTTAAAGAACTTTAAGGTTTATGCTTTCAAAGTTAACACTTATATTAGCTAATTTGCTCAAATTCTAAAATTTCGTTTTTGCTAAGCGCTGCTTTAAACATAGTTATAGCAGTATAACTTACAACAGCTACCACTAACCACTTTAACCAATATACCGGCATATTTGTAACAAATAGTAAAGCTAATATAGATCCAACTACTCCACCTATAGTTATACCCATAGATACTTCTCTTTCATAAGCTTGCTCTTTTACAAACTTTGTACTAGCTATTGGGCCTACAAATGCACTTGCTCCCATCATTATAGGGAATGCTGCCTTAGGATTCATTCCAAGTAATGCAATCATTGCCATACATGGTGCATATAGTCCTATACCCGCTGTCATAAGAGCCCCTAAAATAAAGTTTCCTACTATGCCTATAACTAATTTTGATCCGCTAAGACTCATAGCATCTCCACCTGCTGGCATCAATCCAACTTGTCCTAGTACTATTAATATAGCAGTTCCAACTAGTGCTACCCCCATAGTTAATTGCACCTTTTTTTCTGGTAGCTTAGATATAATTCCTGCACCAATCCAAGACCCTATTACAGCTGATAAAATCATACTAACTAATGTAAGTAAATCTACGCTTATAGAATTTAATGACATAAAAGCTTGTACTATCATAGGTAAAGCATGTGCTACATTTAGTGTTCCTGGTAATAACTTGTCAGGAATATTAATGTTTTTATTTAGTTTTAATATTCCTGTAGTTGTTGCAAAAGATCCTACTCCTATAGCATCTAAAAAGTCAGTTATAAATCCTATAAATATACCTGTCTTAAATATTTTATTTTTATTTTTATCCCTATGTTGTTTAAAGTCTTTTATATAGACTGTTGAAAACCCAGCTGTTATAACTGCTAGTAATCCTAAAATTGCATTTAACATCTTATTTCTCCCTTTTTATAAAAATTTATTATGACCTGTCAGATTATAACATATCCAGGATAACATTTCCACTGTTTTTTATTTTTATTTTATTATAATAAAATAAGAAAGGTGAACACTTATTCGCATACACCTTTCTTTATAAGTTTTTAGCTATTTGCCTAAATGTATTTCTTAAATCAAATATACCATACCCTTGAAAAATATTTGGATATGTATAAATTTCTTGTCTAGTTGCTCCAAGCATTAAATAAGTTCTTAAAGGCTCTGTAAAAAGAGAAAGTTTTGAAACTCTACTTTCTTCTTGAAGATACTGTATTATAAGTGCCAATGATCCACATACTATAGAACTACTTACACCTGTTCCAGTAGCAGTATTATAAGAATCATTTATATATGTTGATATTATATCAACTCCTGGTGCTACTATATCTGGTCTTATCTTGTGTCCATCTAAATTTCCTTTTGATGATCCAATCCATAAACTATTTGTCTTATCACTATATGCACCTATTGTTATTACTGGAGTTGCTAATCCCATGAAAGTTATCGTAGCCTTTGATGTAGAATCTACAAATCTAGTACCTGGTGATATAATAGCTTTATTTGGAAGGTACACATTAAAATCTCCATGTATTATAAATTCTGGACTTATTCTTAAGGTCCAAATACCAGGTTTTATATCATAAAGATTTATTCTTATAATTTGATCTCCTCCTTTAAGCCATGGAAATGTATTTAAAACTGTGTATGTTGTTTTTTCTATATAAAATCGGCCACGATATATTCTATCGTCAGGTGCGTATCTTATAACCTGACTTATATCTCCTGATGGAGATATAATCTGTAGAAATAATTTGTCAGGCCCTCTTCCTCTTATAGTAATCTCCAAGTTTTTATTATTCCCATTTTGAATAATTACGTCTATATAATTATTATCACTGGTTATATATCCTTCATAATGTATATCCGTATTTCCTTCATTTCCTGCTCCACTAACTAGAGTTATACCTGATCTTTCAAACATTCCATAAGTTTGTAATATAGATGCTTCTATATTAATAGATGCCATATTTCCTAATGTAAAATTTATTATTAATGGTTTATTTTCTTTAAGAGCAATTTTTAAGACATATGTTAAAGCTGCTAAAAAATCTGTTACTGCATAGCTTATTTTATCATCATAATATACCCCTTTAAATTCTCTTAACTTAACAACTAATAAATCTGCATCTCTTGCTATCCCTCTATATTCTCTATTTATATTACCTTGACCAGCTATAATTCCACAAGCAATAGTTCCTGTTCCTACATTATCAGTACTTAAACTACTATCTTGATTTCTTATAGCTTCATTTATTTCTGATCTTGTGTACTCACTCCCAAATATCATTCCTTCAGGGGGGGAGTTACTATCGTTTTCTTGGTCCCATAAATACAATATCTTACTATTATTATTTTCATCAATTAAATCTTTGTGTAGGTAATCTACCCCTGAATCTATTACAGCTACTAAAACGTCTTTTCCTGTAACATTTAAGTAAGGATTAGATTCTATATAGTCACCTCCTATAGAACTTTTTATCGATTCTCCATTATCTAGATTATCAGTTATATTTATAAGAGAACTCATAACATCAGCTGGACTCCACCATTCAACATTTTTAATATTATCTAATGTTTCAGGTTCAAAATCATTCCTTACATATATTGCAGCTAGTTGATCATTTAGTATTATATACTTATCTATATTATTTTCTTCAAATGATTTTTTTATATCTCCACTATAAAGTAGATAATAAGATTTTTCATCCATAATATATCCAACCTTCCTACTTTAATTGGTCAAACATACCTCTAAAGTCTAAACTTCCATATCCAGATGTATTATTTGGATATTCAATCCCTTTAATCCTAGTTGCGCCACCTTGCATATATGTTCTAGCCTTTTGCATAAAACCTCTATTTCTATAGTAATCTTCTACCATAACATATTGATAATATAACGCTATAACCCCTGATGCATGTGCTCCTGCTGCAGAACTTCCCGTTACAGTGGCGTAATTATTTTTAGGATAAGGTCCTATTATATTAACGCCAGGAGCTATTACATCCGGTTTCATTCCTCCAATTATATTTGGTCCTCTTGATGATGCTGGCCATACACTTTTATTTATAGAGTCATATGTGCCTATAGTTATGACATCTTCTCTAACAGCCAAATAGTTTATAGTATAAGCAGGATTTGATTCTTTAAATTTAGTTCCGGGATTTAAGAAAACTCTATTAGGCAAATATATATTGTATATTCCCTCAGATATATATGCCCCCTCTAGTCTCAACTTCCAAATACCCCTTTTAGCATTTTTTAATATTACAGTAGTATGTTCTTGCCCTGAGTAACTAGTTGGGTAAGAGTACCTTATGATATACTCTGTATTTTCTAAGTCAAATATTCCTTTTACTTCATCATAATTTGATAGATCAAGTACTTTGCTTTCCTCTCCACTTGGAGTTATTATTAGTAAATTTATCCTATCAGGTCTACTCATCCAGACTTCTACTACAAGATTTTCTTCCTCTTCTATAATTTCAAGTTCTACATCTACTACCTCTCCTGCTCTATTAATATTACCTGAAATGTGTGTCTGCGTATTACCTTCATTGCCTGCAGCAGCTACAATTGATAATCCATTCGTAAAGTATGTTTTTTTATCATTTGTATTGCTTGCATATCCTGCTAATAAATTACTTCCCATAGATATATTAATTATAGTTGGACGCTGTAATCTACTTACAATATCATATACATATGATATTGCCGTTTCCATCATAGCACTTGTATAAAATCCACTAACTTTCGCTAATTTAACAACTATAAGCTCTGCTTCTGGTGCAACACCTTCGTATTCTCTATTTATACTTCCAAGCCCTGCACATATCCCACTAATCATAGTTCCATGACCTTCTTCGTCTTCTGAAAGACTAGCATCATTTTCACTTATAGCTTTGTTAATATCTTCTCTAGTATACTCCGTTCCTATAAAAAATCCATTTGGAGGATTTCCATCTTTACTTTGGTCCCATAAATATAATATTTTGCTTGTGCCATCTGGATAAATAAAATCTTGGTGCAAATAATCTATCCCTGTATCTATTATTGCAATTAAAGTGCCTGAACCAAGTAAGGTTAAATTTGGGTTTGTTTTAAAAAAATTAACACCTATATCTTCCTTAGCTATAACTCCATCTTCTATTCCCCTTGTTATTTCTCCTAATGGTGTTATAGGCACTACATTTTCTATTATAAAAACAGAATTCAGTTTTAATATATCCTCTATGTATTCTCTTCTTAAAGTATCAAAAAACATAAGAGTATAATTTTCACTTAACCTAATAGAGTTAAATGGATATAGAAAATTAACTAATTCTTCAGGAAAATTTTTATCATGGTCAACTAATATAGCTTCTGATATATTATTTTCAAGTCTATAATTTCCATTTTCATCTAAGTTTCTTGATAGATATTCTAGATTCAAATTATTTAAATTTAAAAGTCCATATCCATATGACGAATTTGGATATACTCTATTATTACTTCTTTTTGCACTTTGATTTAACATTGCTTTAGTTTTTTGAGAATATAAAAACGGATCATTACCTTCAACTATACCCCATTGCATTAAAAGAGAACATACTCCTGTTACATGTGGAGTTGCCATACTAGTGCCTGTTAATGCTCCTAATGTTCCTCCTGGTAAAAATGATATTATATCTTCTCCTGGAGCTAATAAATCTGGTTTATACACTCCATTTTCAAAGTCTCCCTCCCCAGAAAAGGATGACCTGTCATCCGTCCTTGAATTAAAGCTACCTACAGTTATAACTTGATTTGCAGTTCCTGGAACAGTTACAGTTAAAATTTCACTAGGTTCTAAAAACCTAGTATCTTTGATAATCCTTCAGCTGTAGGCAAATATATATCTATTGTTCCTTCTATTATATCTTTTGGTGTAAAAACTAAAGTCCATATACCTGGTGTAATTTGAGTTAATGAACTCATTTGTATCGTTACTCTTCTAAGTAAAGAATATGGAGGTACTTCATAAAATACTCCATTTATAGTAGTCGTACCTAATCTATTATTTATATTAGGATTTTGTCGTGAAAGTTCCTGTGTATTTCTATTTGATGGATTTCTTAATAACACTGAAAATTCGTCCGCATAATTTGGCCAGATATTTAAATTTAAAATTTTTTCATTTGCACCTACAACAAGTTCAACTTCTTGTGTTACTCCATTTCTCAATGTAATACGCTTATGACTTCCTTTTGACGCATTGTTTCCTGCAGCTACAACTATATTATTTTTCCAAAACAAACTCATATCATCAATATATCTTTCAAATAAAGATAATCCCCTATGGGATCCTTCATTACTTCCATAACTAATATTAATAGCAACTGGCATTTTTAAGTCTAAAGCTTTATCTAGTATAAATTTTATAGCTCTCATAAATTCAGTACTCTTTGAAAATGTATCTAATTGTCTTCTTCCAACTCTAACAGCTATTATATTAGCTTTATTAGCAATACTTGCTGCAATGCTTGCAACATGAGTTCCATGAAGGCTAGTAGTTTGAACTATAGCTTCATTTATATTTTCATTTGTGTACACTGTTCCATGGTTAAACCCTTCTGGAGGATTTCCATCAATAGACTGGTCCCAATAGTATAATATTTTTGATGTTCCATCCTCAAATTTAAATATGGGAAGAGTATGATCTATTCCAGAATCTATAATTCCTAAAATCGTACCCTCTCCATTCAAACTTGTATTCCTTTTAAATGATGTTATTCCTGTACTTGAAAAGCTTTGAATATCTTGTGTTTCTAATATAAATGGTCTTTCTACATATTCAATTTCAGGGTAATCAATTAATCTCTCTAAATCTACTTGGCTAGTTGATGTTATTATAGCGTATGTGGGACTTAAAATTTCTACAAATATGTTTAATTCATTTTCTAATCTTTTTACATCTGAGTTATATTTAACTATAACTTCATATTCTATATTAATCCCCCCTAACCCATATTATAAATTTTTCTATTTACTACTAATATATTACTTCCCCTTATCTATGTATGTATATTATTCTTAATTATGAATATGCAAATTTTAATTTCCAACTTAAATATTCATTATAATTTTGTACTTATATTTCAATTTTTGATACTTTTATCACACTTTTTATCTTTATAAATATAATAAATTACATAAATATTTTAGGATGTGATTTTAATGGTTGATTTTAATTCTGCAAAGGTTAATGTTATAATAAGAGAACCTTATACTAGCACTGAACCTGTTAGGTTTAGGAAGTATACTGTTGAACATAATGATGATTCTAGTATTATTGATTTAATTATAGGTCCTGAATTTGAGAATCTAGAACTTAGTACAGTAAGTACAGATTTAATTTATGGTCAATGGTTTTGGTTTGTTCAAAATATATATCAGCTAAACTTATTTGCCTTTGTTGGTGACTATCCATATGATATGGCAAAAGAAAGATATGAGCAATTTTTAGCTAAAATGCCTATAACAATTAGTTCAATTGTAAATGGAGATATTGAATTTTTAAATAGTAGACCTATACTTAAAAATACACCTATATTTGTTAGGTTTATATCTACACAGCCAGATTTTAACAAAATAGTTTCTTATGGTGTAATCAGACAGTATATACAAGATTAGTATATTTAAATAATAAAAATGGTAAGCCTAACATTGTATAAGCTCACCATTTTTATTATTTAAATATACTTACAGATCGTTGTAATATTCCTGTAAAATAGGCTATAACCATACCATAATTAGTTATAGGTATATTCTTTTCTTTACAGGTATTTATCTTATTCATTACACTTTTTCTATTTACCATACATGCTCCACAATGAATTATTAAATCATACTCTTCTATACTTTCATCAAAATCATATCCAACTTTATATTCTATATTAATATCTCCGCCAGCTATTTTTTTAAGCATTTTAGGTATTTTTACTCTTCCTATATCTTCATGAGATACATTATGTGTACAACTTTCACATATAAGAACTTTATCATTTGGTTTTAAATTATCTAATTTTTTAGTTCCTTCTAAAAAAATCACTAAGCTCACCTTTTTGTCTTGCAAACAATATCGAAAAGCTAGTTAAGTTCATTTCTTTAGGAATTATACTTTCAACCTCTTTAAAAGCTTGAGAGTCTGTTATAACAAGGTCTATATCCTGCAACTCATGAATAGCATCATTTAGTTCAGTATCTCTTACTACGTAAGTTTTTATCCCATGATCCAAACAGTCTCTTATAACTTGAACTTGAGGCAGAATTATTCTTCCTTTTGGAGCCTCAGAATCTATAGGTACTACTAAAACTACTTTTGATCCATATGGAAGTAAGTCTCCAACTATAGGTTTATCCTCTTCCTCTTGTTCTAGATTTTTTATAAGTTCTTCTTTTAAAATTTCTATTCCTTTATTATCTTTTATAGAAGTTAAAATAACATCATTGAATAGTTTTTTAATACTGCTTAATTCTTCTTCAGTTAATAAATCTATCTTATTTGCGACAACTATATGTTTTACATTATATTTATTAGCTTCTTTTTTCCAAACTTTATAAGTATCAAAGTCTATATTCTTTCCATCTACTACATATATAGCAAAATCTAATCTTTTTAAATATTCATAGCTTTTTTTATTCTAACTGATCCAAGTTCACTTTTATCTTCAAGGCCTGCTGTATCTATTAAAAGTATAGGTCCAAATGGTATTAGTTCCATAGCTTTTTGAACTGGATCTGTAGTTGTTCCTTCTACACTAGATACTAGTGATACATCCTGACCTAAAATTTTATTCATAAGCGAAGATTTTCCACTATTAGTGTTTCCGTATATTCCTATATGTTTTCTATTTGAATTTGGAGTAGTGTTCATATATACCTCCTATAAGTAGAAATCTCTTTCACCTTTTTCATTTTTCCATACTTGCTTTAGTTCTTTCTTTTATATCGTCTCTTTCAATTGTTTCTACTTCTGTACTTATAATTTCTTGTGCTTTTTCATATAGTTCTTTATCTCCATAATCCAAAGTAAATTCAAGTAATGTCATTAATGCATTAGGCTCACAAACATATTTAATATTTCCTGATTTAGCAAGTTGCATAAATCTATCTCCAGTTCTTCCCTTTCTATAACAAGCAGTACAGTAACTTGGTATGTATCCATCACTTAAAAGTTCTTTTAATATTTCTATTGGACTTCTCTCATCATTTGTTTTAAATTGTTTACTTTCTTTTCCTTCTTCTCTATCCTTATATCCTCCAACTCCAGTTGATGATCCTGCTGAAATTTGACTAACTCCATAACGTAATAATTCTTTTCTCATATCTGCTGTTTCTCTAGTTGATAATATAAGACCTGTAAATGGTACAGCTATTCTAAGTATTGCAACAATCTTTTTAAACATATTATCATCTAATAAGTTTGGATAATTTTCAAGGGTAACTCCTGTTGCTTCTTGAAGTCTTGGTACTGATATAGTGTGGAACCCAACTCCAAATTTTTCTTCTAAGTGAGCATTATGCATCATAAGTGCTAAGACTTCAAATCTTGGATCTGCTAGTCCAAATAGTACCCCTGCTCCTACATCATCAATTCCAGCTTCCATAGCTCTATCAAATGAAGTTAAATGATAGTTATAATCTCCCTTTAATGATTTCGGGTGCATATTATCATAAGTTGGCTTATGATATGTTTCTTGGAATAATATATATGTTCCTATTCCTTTTTCATGTAATGCTTTATAATTTTCTACAGTTGTAGCTGCTATATTTACATTAACTCTTCTTATTTCCCCATTTGCATTTTGAGTTTTATATATAGTATCTAAGCATTCCAAAACATAATCAATAGGAGCATTTACTGGATCTTCACCTAATTCAAGTGCCAATCTTTTGTGTCCCATTTGTTCTAGAATTTTAACTTCTTCTGCAACTTCTTCCATAGTTAATCTTCTTCTACAGAATTCATTGTCTCTTCTATATCCACAGTAAACACAGTTGTTTACACAGTAATCACTTACATAAAGAGGCGCAAATACAACTATTCTTTTACCATATATATCTCTTTTTATCTCACCTGCTAAAGAATATATTTCTGATAAATCTTTTTCATCTTCTGCTTGTAATAAAATAGCTATATCTTTATATGATAACCCTTCTCTTTTTTTTGCTCTATTCAAAACTTCTTTAATTTCTTCATTTGATGGATTTTTAGTTTCTTCTAATATATTATATATTTCTTCATGATTTATAAACATAATACAATCTCCTTTATTATTTAATAAATTCAGGATTATCTCCTCTACTTACTTCTACCTCAAACCCTGCTTCTTTTATCTTATTTTCTATCATAACTCTATACTCTGCATCTTCATCTAATATATATGCTTTATTGTCATATAAAGAATATTTTTCCCTTACAGACATAGGAGATAAATTCGGCATTATTACATTTCCCCCAGCCTTTAGTCCTTCTTCTCTACCATGTTTATCAATGCTAGAAAGAGCAGTAGTTGCTGGTAATAGCACGCTTGGCAGTAATAACCTTACTATGCTTAAACATATAACTGTTGTTTCTAAACTTCCATGTTCATAATCTTTAAGAGGCGTGTCTTTATGTGGTATGAAAGGGCCTATTCCACACATTGCCGGTTCAAATTCCTTTACAAATCTCAAGTCATTAACTAAATCAGAATTAGTCTGATTTGGAATTCCAACCATAAATCCTGCACCAGATTGATACCCTATTTCCTTTAAATTCTTCAAACAATTTCTACGTTTTTCAAAAGGTTCTCCTGGATGTATGCTTTCATATAGATCTTTACTAGCACTTTCATGTCTTAATAGGTATCTATCAGCTCCTGCATCATATAGTTTTTTATACGATTCATAGCTTCTTTCTCCTAATGATAAAGTTATTGCATTATGTGGAAATTCACTTTTTATAGCCTTAATAATTTCTATAATTTTTTCATCTGTGAAATATGCATCTTCTCCACCTTGTAATACAAAGGTTTTATATCCTAATTTATCACCTTTTCGCACACATTCAAGCACTTCATCTAAGTTTAATCTATATCTTTGCGCTTCCTTATTGTGTCTTCTTAATCCACAGTATAGACAATCTTTTTGACAGAAGCTTGTTAGCTCTATAAGACCTCTCATGTAAACTTTATTTCCATAGTATTTCATTCTAGTTTCATGAGCTCTTTTCATTAGCAGTTTCTTTGATTCATCATCTATATTATCTAATAAGTACAATAATTCTTCTTTTGTTGCATCATTAGTTTCATATAGTTTTTCTATAATCGCTTTAACATCCATAAATTCACCTCAATTTTAATTATTATAAAATCAATATCCAAACATAATATTTAAAATGAGTATTTTATCTTAAATACTATATTTACACATTAATTCCTCTAATATTAAAACTATTTATAATATAAATACATTTACTAATATTGTGATATTATCTAATTAAATTTTTGCTTATAACCAAATAATACCACAATTTTCATTTTATTGTTCTTCTATTTTATAAGACAAAATTGTAATATTACTTGTTCAAACTTATACAAGTAATATTACAACGATTCTCTTATCCTATATCACTTACATCACTATCTTTATCTAATCCTAACATATCATGTTTAGATTCAAAAGTAGTGTGTAAAAGTTCATGTGATAAATGTGATAAAGGTTGTTTAAAGAATTCTTTATATACATTTATTACATCTGGATTTTCATAACTACATTTTATAGCTATATCCTCATCTTTATCGTATAATCCTTCTATACGTTTTAATCTCATTTCATTTGAAATTCTAGCTTTCATTTTAGGTTGTCCTGCTCCACCTATACATCCACCTTTACAAGTCATAACTTCTATAAAATCATACTTAACTTCGCCTGATTTTAATTTTTCTATTAAAGTTCTAACATTTGCAGTACCTTGAACAGCAGCTAGTTTTAAAGTGGTATCCCCTATAGTTAATGTTGCTTCTTTTACATCTTCAAGGCCTCTAACTGGATTAAAGTGTAGTAATTCTTTATGTGGGTTCTCATCAGTTAGTATATTGTATACAGTTCTGACCGCAGCTTCCATAACTCCGCCACTATTACCAAAGATTACACCTGCTCCACTACCAAGGCCTAGTATATTATCAAATTTAGATCCTTCTAAAGCATTAAAATCTATCTCTTCATCTCTTAGCCATTGTGCAAGTTCCTTAGTTGTTAATATTATATCATTATCTCGCATATTTTCAGACTTATTATACTTAGCCGAAGCATTCATCTCCGGTCTATCTATTTCATACTTTTTAGCAGTACAAGGAGTTATAGTTACATTTACTATTTTTTTTGGATCTATATTAGCCTTTTGGGCAAAGTAAGTTTTTATAACAGCACCTTGTATCCCTATTGGACTCTTTGTTGTTGATAAATTCGGTATTAATTCAGGATAAAAAGTTTCTGCAAATTTAACCCATGACGGACAGCAGCTTGTAAATTGTGGAGTTTTACCCTTTCCATTTTTTATACGGCTTACTAATTCATTAGCTTCTTCCATTATAGTCATATCTGCACCAAATGTTACGTCAAATACATAGTCTCCACCTAATTTTCTTAAGGCATCAACCATTTTATCTTCTACATAAGCGCCTTCTTCTAAATTAAATTCTTCTCCAAGTGCAACTCTAACAGCTGGAGCTGTACTGAATATAACAATTTTTTCAGGATCATTTATAGCTTCTTTAACTCTATCTACATCAATAACTTGAGTTATGGCTTTTTTAGGACAAGCTTGTACACACTGACCACAGTTTATACATATAGCTATGTCTCCAGTATTTTCTAAATCAAAATATCCATTAACTCCAATTTCATTTGCACATACTCTTTTGCATAATCCGCATTTTATACATTTATCAAAATCAATTTGTATAGATGGGTTGTCTAGTTCTATTGGAACTACTTTTTCTGTAAATAAGTGTTTCATATTAAATCTCCTTTAGTGTTTGTTTGATTCATAAAGTAAAATATTAAATTAACTTTAACTTAATTGCATATTTCGACAATTAAACAGTTACTAAAGTTTATACCCAAAAAAATTAACTTTTATCATATTTTTATTGTATTTTAGTAAAAAAATATCGTCTACCCCTGAGTGTTTTGGAATAAACGATATCTTAATTTTATTTTTTATTTATTTTCTTCTATTAATTTTCAATAGTAGACTTACATCTTCCACCATGACAAAATCCAGTTGTAGCTCCAGTTGCATCCTTTACTGCTTCAATACTATCAGCTCCATTTTTTATTGCATCTAATATAGTTTCTTTTGTTATTCCTTTGCATAAACACACTTTTTCTGACATTTTTAATCCTCCTAATATATTTTATATGATTTTCTTATATTCTTATTATACCCATATAATAATGATACTAACTACTATTTTTAATTTTATATTATTTTTTTATATTAAGAACAAATATATAAACTTTTTCATACTCTATATGAGTGATATAAATTATATAAAGGGGGAATTATATAAATGGATTGTTTTAAAACTCAAGAAGGAACTTCTATTGTAAGAGTTCTTCATGCATCTCCTAATGCACCAGAAGTTGATGTTTATATAGATGGTCAATTAGTGGTTGAAGATTTATCCTTCACCAACTTTTCTGATTATTCTTATTTAGAAGAAGGAATGCATACAATACAGGTAACACCTGCAAATGATTCATCAACTGTTGTAATAAATAAAATGGTTGATGTTCCTGATAATAGAATTTTTACTATAGCAGCTGTTGGAAACTTAGAAAATATAGAATTACTATTAATAGAAGATGATATAAATGAAGTGCCTTCAACTAAGGAGGCTACACTTAGGGTTGTTCATCTATCTCCTGATGCACCTAGTGTCAATATTCTTGCTAATAATACTACTATATTTGAGGATATTGATTTTAAAGAAAGCACTGACTATATTAAAGTCCCTGCTGGTATGTATGACATAAAAGTAGCTTTATCTGAAAATGGAGATATCGCGCTTTCAAGTAAAGTAAACCTTAAAGCAAATAGAATATATACTATATTTGCAGTAGGTAATCCTCCAAATTTAGGATTAATACAATCAGTAGATGTAAACACATATCTGTGTAGATAAAATAAAAAGGACAGTTAACTGTCCTTTTTATTATTTATTGTTACATTAATTAAATTAAATATACTCATTCCTATAGTTTCTTCTTGAATCAAACTCCACTTTATATATTTTTTCATTTTCTCCCAAGTCAAATATTTTATTTAAATTTTCACTATGTATTTTTTTTATTTCATCTAATACTTTAGCTGCATCCAATTTATCCTCATTATTTAGACTACTATTATTTTCTATATTTTCATTTATACTACTTATTAATTTATCTACATTTATATGCTTATCTATATATTTATTTAATATTTCATCTCTTTTAATTTCAAGTTTGCTCATTAAAAATTCAAGATCTTTTTTTGTAAAATTCCACACCCTATCATTTGATGGTTCTATATCATCAACACTATCTTTGTACTTGTCTGTTAGTTCTTCTATAGCTATAACAATTTCCAAATAATTATTAGACATTATTATTTCTTCACATCTTTTTATATCTGAATTTATATTAACTAAAAAATCATTCAAAATATTTATACTCCTCTCTTACTTAAATATAATTAATATTATATCATTAAGATAGCTTGTAATATCATATTATATTAAGATAATATTAGAGAATATATAAAAGGTAGGTATATATATGAATAAATGTAAAGTAGTTGTCGTGCAAATGCGTATATGTGAAAGTAAAACTAAAAATCTTAAAAATCTAAATTCAATATTAAATGAAGTTTTAAAAAATGATATCGATATGATCATACTCCCTGAAATGTTTTGCTGCCCTTATGAAACATCTAAGTTTCCTTTATATGCTGAATATGAACAAGGAAATACTTTTACATATTTGTCTAACTTAGCAAAAGAAAATAAAATATATTTAGTTGCTGGCTCTATGCCTGAGTTAGATAATCAAGATAAAATTTATAATACATCTTACGTATTTAACAGAGATGGTATAATGATAGCTAAACATAGAAAAATCCATTTATTTGATATGAAGATAGGTGATAAATTTGTTCATGAATCTAAAACTATAACTCCAGGTAATAATATAACTGTTTTTGACACTGAGTTTGGTAAATTTGGACTTTGTATTTGTTATGATTTAAGATTTCCCGAAATATTTAGAATAATGGTTGATAAAGGTGCTAAAGCAATTATAGCTCCAGCTGCTTTTAATATGAAAACTGGACCTTGTCATTGGGATTTATTATTTAAGGCTAGATCTGTTGATAACCAAATATATACAATTGGATGTGCTCCTTCTAGAAATTTTGAAGATTCATATGTGTCATTTGGAAACTCTATTGTTGTTTCTCCTTGGGGTGATATTGTAGATAAATTAGATGAAACAGAAGGTTTTTTTATTTGTGATATAGATTTTGATTATGTTGATAAAGTTAGAAAAGAACTTCCTGTTCTTAATCATCGTCGTCCAGATTTATATAAATAAAACTATCTCAATATATATTGAGATAGTTTTATTTATTTTTATCACACCATTTTTTACAAATTCCTGCTTTTTTGCTACATATAACCTCATCAGACCCACAAGATGGACACTTATGTTTATCCTGTTCATAATTTATTTCATATAATTCTCCACAATTAAAACACTTAAACTTACAAAAGCTAGCTCTATAGTTACCACCATCAATTTTTATAGCTTTTCCATCTGTTAATGCTATTGCTACTTTTTTTCTGGCACTATCTATTATATTTTGAAAAGTTTGCCTAGATACTTGCATTCTTTTAGCACATTCTTCTTGATTTAGCTCTTCTATATCTTTAAGCCTCATTGCCTCTAGCTCTTCTAACTTTAAAATTATTTCATCTACTTTACACCCTTTCTTATCTAGTGGCGTAAAATATGTATCTTCAGGGAAAAATTCTACTCGTCTAAATTTTGTTGGTCTTGCCATTTAATATCCTCCTTGCATTTATCACATATACCTTTAAACATAATATCAGAGTCATCTATTACAAAGTTTTCTTCTTCTTCAACTTTTCTTATTATGCCAATATAATCAATATTTATATCTTTATTATTTATATCAATTATACTACCACATTTTGAACACTTAAAGTGAATATGAAATGGATTTTGGCTAAAAATTTTCATTTCATAGTAAGTTATATTGTCTATTTCTACTTTTTTTATTATGTTTAATGCAATAAATAAATTCAAAGATCTGTAAATAGTTGCAAGGCCTATATTTTTTTGTTTTAGCTTATCATATATATCTTTCGCACTTAAATGATGACTATTATTTATCAGAACTTCTAATATTAATAGTTTTTGTGTTGTTACTTTATGACCACTTTTACTTATTACTTTTTTTAAATAATCCAAATTATAATTCATAATGAATACCTTTTATTTTATTCATTACAATGACCTTCATGTGCATGTTCTGTACATACAGAACCTGTTGATTTTAGATTCCCATTTATATATTTTTCTACAGTATCGCCACAGTCTCCTGTAGCTCCAACTACTACTTCTATATTATTTTGGTTAAATAGTTGTTGTGCTGTTTCACCCATTCCTCCAGATATTATAGTACTTACATTTAATTCTTTTAAAAATACTGGTAAATACCCTGGTTTATGGCCTGGATTTTGAACAAATTTTTCTTCCACTATTTTTCCATCTTGAACTTCACAAGTGTAAAATCCTTCACAATGACCAAAATGTCCACTAACTAATTTACCTTCACATGCAACTGCTATTTTCATAATTTAAATCTCCTTTTACTTTTTTATAATATTTTTTATATTTATATATATTTTTTTATAGCTTCATTAGCTATACTTTCTTTATAATGAGTTATAGGTTTTAATTCATTTATAGATTTCATTACATTGTCATCATATGGAATTTTACCTACTAACTGCATGTCTTCTTTATTTATAAGTTCTTCTATTTGCTTTGATATAGACTCATTTATATCATATTTATTTATACAAACCATAGTAAAAACATCAAAATGTTTACATAACTTAATAACTCTTTTTAAATCTTCAACTCCTGATTTTGTAGGTTCTGTAACAACTAAAACTAAATCACTCCCAGTTATAGAAGCTATAACAGAACATCCAATTCCTGGAGATCCATCTATTATAGTTAATTTTTTATCTTCATTTATCTTCTTACCATTTTCTTTTAGACGAGTAATTAATTTTCCTGAACCGTCACTTCCAATTTCCATTTGTGCTCTAGATATCAATCCATCCTCTAGTTGAGTGATATATGTATCTGCTGTTTTTTCATTTTCCATAAGTATTGCATTTTTAGGACATATTAAAGAACATGCTCCACATCCCTCACATAAAAATGGGTCTATTTCAGAATTTCTAATAGCATCAAACTTACATATTTCTTCACATTTATTACATTTGTCACATAAATTTTCATTTATAATCGCTTTTTTACCACTTATGAAATCTTCCTTTTTGATATCTTCACCTTTATAAAACAAATATAAATTAGGAGCATCTACATCACAATCTATTCTAATTACATTTTTCTCAAGTTCTGCTAATGCGGTTGCAATAGTAGTCTTTCCTGTACCACCTTTTCCACTTAATACAACTAATTCCAAAGTAGTACCTCCTTTATATTTTTTGAAAGATTTTTGAATGTTTTTTCATATTTTTCATCTTTACAAATCATTTTACCTTTTGAATATAATATAGCTGCATCCTTATCATAAGGAATAGTCCCTAATAAACATATATTACTTTCTCTACAATATTTCTTTACTATATTATCTTTTTCATCATCTTTATTTATAACTATTCCAAAGGGTATCTTATACATTTTAACAAGCTCTATAGCCATTTTTAAATCGTGTAACCCAAACTCTGATGGCTCTGTTACAAGTATTGCTCCATGTGCATATCTTAACGAGTTTACAACATTACATGATGTTCCTGGAGGACAATCTATTATATTAAGATCATTCCCTAAATTTTTCAAAAGTTTTTTAATAATAGGAACTGCCATAGGTTCACTTATATTTAAAATACCTCTACTACAATTTATATGTTCATTGCTTCCTTTTTGTATTTTTCCAATTTCTCTTTTTTCATAAGTTAATGCTCCAAACTTACACACAATTTCACATGCTCCACAGCCATGGCATAATTTTTCAAATACTTTAATATTATCTTTAACCTTTGCTAATGCATTAAATTGACAAGCACTTACACATGCTTTGCAATTTTTACATTTATCATTATCTATTACTGGATAATCCACCATAACACTTTCTTCGTCTTTTATTTTGGGATTTAAAAATAAAAAACCATTGGGTTCTTCTACATCACAATCTATATAATTTGCGCCTATTGAAAAGGCCAAATTAGTTGATACAGTAGTTTTTCCTGTTCCACCTTTTCCACTAAGTATTGCTATATTCAATTTCTATCATCTCCAAAATAATTATTTTATCCTTGATGCTTAGGCCCACATACAGTTATTTCTTTAAGCTCTTTTTTGTCATATTTTTTCAATATATCTTCTATAGGTAAACATTCACATGTGTATGCCTTTATGCTATTTTCTTCAATTATGTCAAAAGCATTAGGTCCTAAATTTCCAGTTATTATTATTTCTATATTTTCATCTACTATTTGGTTAGCTGCTGCTATTCCTGCTCCTCCACTAGCCTGATTTCCTTTGTTTTGTATTATTTTTATTTCTTTTGTCTCAGTATCATAAACTTGAAAAAACTCACATCTTCCAAATCTTTTATCAAGTAAATCACTTAAATTTTTTCCATTTGCTGAAATTGCTATTTTCATAAAATATACCTCCCTTTTTATTATTGGCATTTGCTATTTAAATATTAGCATCTTTTTTATTATTGTCAAATGCCAATAATAAAAAAATTATTATTTTATATATATAAAATGTCTATAGACATCCTTTTACAGTAGGTATACAATATTTAAGTGTTAGAATATATTTATATAATTTTGGAGGAATCATGGAAAAATCATATACTATGCCTATATATCAAAAAATTGCTATAGATATAGCAAATAATATATGTAATGGTTATATAGCTGAAGGAACTACTCTTCATGGAAGGTCTGCACTTGCTGGAAAGTACAATGTATCTCCGGAGACAATTAGACGATCAATAAAAATACTTGAAGACTTAAAAGTTGTTGAAAGTATAAAGGGTAAAGGTATTATAGTGCTATCTCGTAGTAACGCTGAGTCTTTTTAAAAAATACCAAAATATAACAAATGTTTCTTCATATAAATCTCAATTATCAGAACTACTTAGCTCAAGAAGTAAATTAGAGTCTCAAATTCTAGAAACTATGAATAAAATAGTAGACTACTCTAGTAGACTGTCTACTATAAACCCACTTGTTCCTTTTGAGTTTCTAATAAAATCTAATTGTAAATTAATAGGTCAAACACCAGGTCAAACTAACTTTTGGCAAAATACTGGTGGAACTATTGTTGCGATTAAAAGAGGTGAAGACCTTATAATATCTCCTGGGCCTTATATTGAGTTTATGGAAAATGATATACTTATGGTTATTGGAGATACTCACGTTAATACATCTGTGCCTATGTTCCTTTACGAAAAATAATAGTAAAAAACTTAATAAAAAAGGAGTATCTTAAGCTGATCATATGATCATTTTAAGATACTCCTTTTTTATTTTTAATAAGCTTCCTTTTGAATTTTAATTGCAGACTTCTTACTTTCCTTTTCACTAACAAAATCTTTTTTAGTACTTTACTTTCATCTCTAAATTCTGATTTTAATGCTTTCGTTATAGATACTATACTCACTACCATTATTATCGCAAACGGGAATGCAGAGACTATAGATACTGTCTGTAATGTTTCTAGTCCTCCAGACATTAATAGTACTAAAGCCAATAATGCTTGTATTATACCCCAAGTAATTTTCTTTTTATTACTAGGATTTAAGTCTCCATTAGATGTAAACATTCCAAGTACATAAGTAGCTGAATCTGCTGATGATATAAAGAATGTACATAGTAATATCATAGCTATTAATGATAATATATTTCCAAATTGATAATTTGAAAAAACTTTAAAAAGTGCCGTTTCAGTTACCATAGTTGCATCTTTAGCAAAATCTAACCCTAAATTAATTCCTAATGTACCAAAAACTGAAAACCATACTATACATGCTAATGCTGGTACTAAGGTTACTCCAATTATAAACTCTCTTATAGTTCTTCCTTTAGATATTCTGGCTATAAAGATTCCAACAAAAGGTATCCATGCTATCCACAGCGCCCAATAAAATACTCTCCACTGGCTAATCCATTCACCTGTAGGATCCATATATAAACTTTGAGATATAAATTGTTCTATATATACTCCTATACCATTTGAAAAGTTTGTTACAATATCCATTGTAGGCCCAATAATTGCAGCCCCTAATAATAATGAAGCTGCTAGTGTTAGATTTATATTAGATAATAATTTTATACCTTTATCTAACCCACTAGTAGAACTTTTAATATATAAAATAGTAGCTACAGCTATTATAACCATTTGTAAATATATATTATTTTTTATACCAAACATATATTCAAGTCCACCTGCAATCTGCATTGTTCCCATACCTAAAGATGTGGCTATTCCAGTTACTGTTGTAAATACGGCTAAAATATCTATAGTTTTTCCTACAGGCCCCTTTACTCCTTCTTCTCCTAAAATAGGTAAAAACACACTACTTATTAACCCTGGCGCATTTTTTCTAAATTGAAAATATGCTAATGACAATCCCATTATTGCATAAGCCGCCCATGGAGTCACACCCCAATGTATAAATGATTGTTGCATAGCAAAATTTGTAGCCTCTAAACTTCCCGCTTCTAATCCTATTGGATTTACAAAGTGCTTCATAGGCTCTACTGCTCCGAAAAATACTAATCCAATTCCCATTCCTGCTCCAAACAACATAGAAAACCACGATAAATTACTAAATTCCGGTCTATCAGTATCTTTTCCTAACCTTATATTCCCATATTTGCTAAAAACTAAAAAACCTGCAAATATAACTAATCCTAACATAACGATCAGATATACCCAGTTAAAATTATTTACCACTATATTAAATCCTTCATTAGATATATTCTTAAACATTGTAGGTGACACAAGCCCTAATATTACAACTATGCTGGTCAGTAATAAAGATATTTTAAATACAATATTATTTTGTTTCATGCTCAACCTCCCATATATTTTTTATGTCAAAAGTAACAACTCGAATTCATAAACAAGTTTTTTCTTGAAACAACTTAATTTTAACACAAAGTTGTTTCTTTTGCAAATTTATATAAACTATGAAGGTGCATCCAGGTAAATAACAAAATTTACCTGGATGCACCTTTTCTAATAAATACTTAGTACCGATTTATATTGAGGATCATTATATAAATGATCAAAATACGTGTGGGCTGATATATATCCAATTCCATAAAGATGTTCTTTTTCATTTCTTATTTTATATGAATTAAGTGCACATTTTATTTTAGCTTTATCTTCTATAGTATTTGATACGTACACGTCTCTTTGTTTTTGAGGAATATATTTAACATACGAAGGTTTGAGAAAATATCTAGCATCTTTTACTTTTCCTTCATCACTAAGTTTCTTTAAAACTTCTCCATTTTTTCTGTGCATTGGATGATTGTCATATTTATAGTGCTGAGCTATATGAGTAACACTGCCAAATTTATTTTCAAATTCTAATATGGTATTTTCCATAAGGTCAAAGTGTGGCTTCTCTTGTTTTGTTTTATCGGCTAGAATTATTATATTGCTACTTTTTACTCCTAAATTTTTTAAAGCACATTTAAATTCATTATTTCTTAAACAACATCTTTCCTTTCTATTTATACCTTTAAATTCTGGCATTTGATCAAATGCATTAACTCCTGATCCATCTGAAACTAATACAATATATACATTGTCTGCTCCACAAGTGTTTATAGCTTTAAGTATTGCACTACCTCCCCAAAGTACTTCATCATCTTGATGTTGAGGATAAAAGACTACATGACTACTAAGCTTCTTATATTCAAGTTTTTCGCTTTTAACCCCTTGAAACTTAGCTCCAACCACAATTATAAAAAGAGTTAATATTAGAATACCTATTCTAATATTTGTTTTTTTCATATTATCCACCACCTAGTGTCGTTGTTAAAAAAATTATGATTTGCTACTAAGTGTACTTATTTTTCACCCTTATTTATAAATATTCATTTCTTATTTAATTGCCACATTAAAATAATAAAAAAACTATCTAAAATTGTTCAATTTTAGATAGTTTTTATTAGTATCTACTTAATACTGATGTATATTGAGGATCATTGTATAAATGATCAAAATATTTATGGGTTGACATATATCCAATTCCATAAAGCTGTTCTTTTTCATTTTTTGTTTTGTATGCATCTAAAGCGCCTTTTACTTTTAATTTATCTTCTTCATTATTTACTGTATATGTATCCCTTTTATCTTCTGGTATATCTTTTACATATGCTGGTTTTACAAAGTATCTAGCATCTTTTACTTTTCCTTCATCACTAAGTCTTTTTAAAACTATTCCATTTTTTCTATGCATTGGATGATTATCATACTGATAATGCTGAGAAACTTGAGTAACACTACTAAATTTATTTTCAAAGTCTAATATAGCTTTTTCCATTAAATCATAATGTGTTCCTGTTTTTTCTGTTTCATCTGCTAAAATTCTTATATTACTATTTTTACCCCTAAACTGCTTAATGCTGCCTTAAATTCATTGTTTCTTAAAATCTCTTTTTCTTTTCTACTTATGCCCTTGAATTGTTCAAGCTGATTAAATACATTTACACCTGAACCATCTGAAACTAATACAATATATACATTATCTGCTCCACACTCTTTTATAGCTTCTATAATTGCACTTGCCCCCCATAGAGTTTCATCATCTTGATGTTGAGGATAAAAAACTACATGATCCTTAAAATTCTTATGCATTGGATCTTCAGCTTCTCCATATACGAACTTAGCACCTAATCCTATTATTAAAATAATCATCATAAAAATAACTATTTTTATCTTCTTGCTCATTTTTGCACCACCTAATATCTTTTATAAGGGGTTTATACCCTTTAGATATTTATAGTACACATCTTCACAAGATATTTCTATATTTTTGTCGTTTTTGTTCCATTTTTGTAATTTTTTGCAATTTTCCTTTCATTTTCCTATTTATATATAATCCTCGATTTTGTATGGTGTAAAAGGCTCATCTTTAAATAAAATAGCATTTGTAGGACATCTATGAATACATTTTTCACATCCTATACACTTGTTATAAAACTCTATATTTTTTTCATCCATAACTATATTTTTAGTAGGGCACTCATGTTCACATATCTTGCAATTTATGCATTTACTTTTATCTACAGAAAAATTTCTCTTTGCGTATTTTTTAGCGTAAATCAAAAAACTATCATAAACCAATTTTGTTCCAACCGTTAGCTTTTTATAATTTATATCACTTCTTTTCTCATTTAAAAAATCTGTAACAATAACTTTTACTTTATTTGGAGCTAAACTTAAAACTTTTTTTATCTGCTCATCTGTATCTCTTTTAAAAAATTTATGATAATAATTATTAGGCATCTGTATAGATGTATTTATAACTACATCTAACCCTTTTTTCTTTAACAATTTGGCTAAATAAACTCTGCCTTCACTATGTTTATCGCCTGCTAATGTGTGATATACTATACACTTTTTATGCTCGTTTGGTATATTTTTGCTTACCCAATCTGTAAATATTCTTGGTAGCATCTCTGCATGTATAGGACCTCCAAATACATAGAAATCATATTCTTTTTTTAATCCGGTTTCTTTTTCTATGTTTATAATATCCATGTTTACGTTTAATTTTTCAAATTCTTCTTTGAAAATCTTAGCTATGTATTTTGAGTTTCCAGTTCCTGAAAAAAATATAACTGCTCCATTTTTTAACATCTAATCATCCCCTTCCTTTTAACTATTATTAATTTTCTTTTCTTTTTATTACAAACAAGGAACCTTCCACTTATAGAAAGGTCCCTTATTTATTATACATCAAATTATCTAGTTAGTTCATATAATGTAAGCGCATAAATTTCAGTAGCTTTTATTATATCTTTTATTTCAACATATTCATTTGGTTGGTGTTCCGTTTTTTTACCCCAAGGGAATATTGCTCCAAATGCAACACAGTTATCTATAGCTCTTGCATAAGTAGCTCCTCCCGATGACATAGGTGTTGAATCACAATTTGTTTCTTGTTCGTATACTTTTCTCAAAGTTTTTATTAAAAAATGGTCACTAGGTATATATATTGAGTTAAGCCAATCATATTCAATGTAATCTAATCCATATTTATTTGCTTTTTCACTTAATGCACTTACAAATTCATCTTTTTCAACTGTAACCGGTATTCTAACATCTAAATAAATTTTTTCACCATCTTCATTTAAATCAATTTTCCCTAAATTAAGGGTTAACTTACCTGATACATCTTCGCAATTTGGCAATATATAATTTGCATGTGCATCTTCTTTTATTACTTCAGATATAAAATCTATAGCTGGAGTGCTTATTCCAATATTTTTAAGTGCTATACAAAGTCTAGATATAGAATTTATACCTTCATTGCATTTTTGCGAATGCACACTTCTTCCTATAACTGTTATAGCTTTTTCTTCTTTTTTATATTCAAACCCTAATTTATCTAATTCACTTTCTAGTTCAACTAAATTTATACTGTTATATTTAGCTTTACTTGGAACTGCATTAAAAGCATCTCCTGCTTTTAAATTTACTTTTGATGCTTTATTTGATGATAATATACATTGTAATAATCCTTTTTCAGCATTTATACAAGGGAATGCACTATCTGGCGTAAATCCAAAACTAGGTATCTCTTCTTTATTTTCATTGTACTTAGCCATGTCTCTCCATAAAGTTTCTTCATCTGTTCCAAAAATAAATCTAACTCTTTTATTTAACTTAAAGCCTGAATCTATTATTGCCTTTGTTGCATATATAGCTGCAATAGTAGGCCCTTTATCATCTTGAGTTCCTCTTCCATAAAGCTTACCATCTATTATAGTTCCCTTAAAAGGTTCTACATCCCATGCACTTAAATCTCCAGCTGGAACTACATCTAAATGCCCTAAAATCCCTACTAATTCTTCGCCCTCTCCTATTTCTGCATAGCCATAATATCCTTCTTTATCTTTATAAGTTTTAAATCCTAATCTCTCACACAAATCTAGAATATGGTTTAGTACATCATCTATATTTTTTCCAAATGGATATTGCTTACTTTCTTCACCAATTACACTTGGTATTTGTACACTTTCAATAATTGAATTAACCATTTCATCTTTAATATTTTCAACGCTTTTTATAATTTGATCTCTCATATCACATACCCCCTTATTCAAAATCTACTCTCAACTATAATTATATCAATTTATATTTTTATTTCTATAAATAATTTATACTATTTATACATACAACAAAGGCTAAATATAGATATTTGTACTTCTATATTCAGCCTTTTTATTATATTTAATAATTTTTTATTTTCTTTTTAAAAATTCGCTTATCTCCATAGAGCATGTAGATAACATTGCAAGTCCAAAACAAATTAATAATATGTTAAAGTTAAAACTATAAGGGATATTAAATATTTCTCTCATAAACGGAAGCTGTGTTGACATAAACATTGTCAAACAAATACAAACTGCACCTAGCACGTATTTATTAGTAGTAAATCCTAATTCAAGTATTGATTGAGTGTTTGATCTAGAAGCGAACGTCTGCAGTATTCTAGAAAGTGTAAGTGTTGAAAACGCCATTGCAACGCCTAATTCATGAGAATATCTAAGACCTATTAGTTGAGCCATTATTGTAACTGCACCAATTATATATCCTCTGGTTAAAACAAATCCAATCGTATCTTTAGTTAGTATCTTTTCATCTTTATCTCTTGGCGGATTATCCATAACACCTTTTTCAGGCTCTTCAAGTCCTAGTGCTATTGCTGGCAATGAATCTGTTACAAGATTTATAAATAGTAACTGTATTGTAGTAAACGGATTTGGTAATCCTGCAATTACCGCAAATAATATAGCTATTATTCCTCCTAAATTTCCTGAAAATAAATACGCTATAGATTTTTTAATATTTGTATAAACAGTTCTACCTACTTCTATTGCATTTACTATAGTTGCAAAGTTATCATCTACTAAAATCATATCTGACGCATCTTTTGCTACTTCTGTTCCACTTCCCATTCCTATACCTATATCTGCTTGTTTTAAAGCTGGAGCATCATTTACTCCATCTCCTGTCATTGCACAAACTTTTCCTTTTCTTTGCCATGCTTTTACTATTCTTATTTTATTTTCTGGGGAAACTCTTGCGAATACTGATATTTTCTCTAAATCCTTATCTAACTCTTCTTCAGTTAATTCATCTAACTCATTACCTGTTAAAGCCATATCTCCACTTGTAAATAGACCTATATCTCTAGCAATAGCTTTTGCTGTAGTCTTATGATCCCCCGTTATCATAACAGTTTTTATGCCAGATTTTTTAGCATTTTTAACAGCTGCATAAACTTCTTTTCTAGGTGGATCTATCATTGCTGTAAGTCCTATTAAAGTTAAATTTTCTTCATCATTTGCGGTTGGAATAAAACCTTCATCTTTAACACTTTTACTAGCAAAAGCTAAAACTCTTAGAGCTTTATTAGAAAATTCTTCATTCATACGCTTGTATCTATTTAAAATTTTATCATTTACTTTAACTACTTCATCTCCTACTAATGCATATTTACATCTACTAAATATTACATCTGGAGCTCCTTTTGTAAACATAACTACCTCTTCATCTACCTTGTGTACAGTAGACATTCTCTTTCTTTCACTATCAAATGGCAATTCACTTATCCTAATATTCTCATTTCTTATTTGTTTGTAATCAAAACCTTTCTTGTTTGCATAATTTATAAGAGCAATTTCTGTAGGATCACCTATTTCAACACCTTCATTAGTTATATCTGAATCGTTACATAAACTTGAACACATTATTATAAACTCTTCTTGCTTTGATAATACTTTTGCTGCTGCAACTTCTAAACTAGTATTATATACTAATGATCTTTCTGGATTATATACATATGTATCTACAACTGTCATCTTATTTTTAGTTAAAGTTCCTGTTTTATCTGTACAAATTACACTTGTTGATCCTAGCGTTTCAACTGCTGGTAGCTTTCTGACTATTGACTGTCTTTTAGCCATAACGTTTGTCCCAACTGCAAGAACAATCGTTACTATAGATGATAATGCTTCAGGTATTGCAGCAACCGCTATAGCAACTGCAAACATGAATGAATCAATTAATCTAGCTCCCCTTAATATATCTATTAAAAATATAAAAGCTGCTAATATTACTATGCCTACACCAAGTTTTTTACTAAACTCATCTAATTTTATTTGAAGTGGTGTTTGCTTACTTTCTGCATTCTCAAGCAGATTTGCTATTTTCCCCATTTCAGTATTCATAGAAGTTTGTGTTACTACATACTCACCTCTTCCATAAACAACCATAGATCCACTAAAAATCATATTTTTTTGATCTCCTAATGCTACATCCTTTAATATTGGTTTGTTGTGTTTTAAAACTGGTTCTGCTTCTCCTGTAAGCATTCCTTCTACAACCTTAAGAGTTTGGGATTCTATAATTCTTCCATCAGCAGGAACATAATCTCCGGCTTCTAAAATTATTATGTCTCCTGGCACTATATCTTTTGAATTAACTGTAACTTTTTTGTTATCTCTTATGACTTTTGCATTTGGAACTGATAGTTTTTTTAAACTTTGAAGTGAACTTTCTGCTTTTTTAGTTTGTATTACAGATAGTATTGAATTTAAGATAAGCACTGCAAATATAATTAAAGATTCCATCCCTTCGCCTAAAAATATTTGGACAAGTGCTGCTATTAATAAGATAATAACTAATGGATCTTTAAATGTTTCTAAGAATAACATCCAAATAGGCACCTTGGATTTTTCTTTTAATTCATTTGGCCCATACTTTTTTAGTAATTCACTTGCTTTAGATGAACTCAATCCTTTTAAGCTAGAATTTACCTGGCTTAAAGTCTCCTCTACACTTTTTTTATAAAACATATACTTCCTCCACCTACATTAATTTAAATAAAATTATTAGCTAAATTTGCTAAAATAAAAAACCCTAAGTAAAATTTTATGTTCTTTAAAATTCACTTAGGGGTCTGTAATCTCTTTTTAATATATATTTATATAAACATTATATACGTTTAATTTATTTTTGCAATACGTTGTTGTAAAAAAGAGTATCGAAAATTTCGATACTCTTTTTATTAAACTTCTAATTGTAATTTTATTATTTCTTCTAAACAAATATAAAATTTAATTATACTCATCATATGGTTTATTATATACTTTATAAAAATGGTAGGAGAAGTTAATATAAGAGTCGCTATTGTCATTACTATAAACTCATACATACATATACCTCCAAATTTTTTATTTATAAAGTATATGAATTTATTTTCTTTTTATAACTTTACTAACTTCCATCGCTAAAGTGGCAAGTACTGAAAGGCCAAAACAAGTCATTAAAGTTGTGAAGTTAAAGCTACTTGGCATTGTAAATATTTCTCTCATAAATGGGAGTAATGTTAACGAGAACATCATTAAACAAACTCCAACTGCACCCAATACATATTTATTACTTTTAATTCCAAGCTCAAATATTGTTTCTGTATTTGATCTTGATGCAAATGTCTGCATTATTCTAGATAATGTAAGAGTTGCAAATGCCATTGATACACCTAATTCAGCTGAATGCTTCATTCCTATAAATTGTGCAGCTATTGTAACAACACCTATTATAATCCCTCTAGTTGCAACAAATCCTAAAGAACCTTTTGATAAGATACTTTCATTTGGATCTCTAGGGGCATCCTTCATAACGCCTTTTTCTGGCTTTTCAAGACCTAGCGCTATTGCTGGTAATGAATCTGTTACTAAGTTTATAAATAATAGTTGTATTGTAGTAAATGGATTTGGTAAGTTTGCAAATACTGCAAATAATATAGCTATTATTCCCGCTAAGTTTCCTGAGAATAAATACATTATAGATTTTTTAATATTTGTGTAAACTGTTCTACCAACTTCTACAGCATTTACTATTGTTGCAAAGTTATCGTCTACTAAAACCATATCCGACGCGTCTTTTGCAACTTCTGTTCCACTTCCCATTCCTATACCTATATCTGCTTGTTTTAAAGCTGGAGCATCATTTACTCCATCTCCTGTCATTGCACAAACTCTTCCTTTTCTTTGCCATGCTTTTACTATTCTTATTTTATTTTCTGGTGAAACTCTTGCATATACTGATATATGTTCTAAATCTCTATCTAACGCTTCATCAGTTAATGCATCTAACTCATTACCTGTAAGAGCCATGTCTCCATCTTCAAATATTCCGATATCTACAGCTATTGCTTTTGCAGTTGTTTTATGATCTCCTGTTATCATTACAGTTTTTATTCCAGATTTTCTAGCATTTTCTACCGCTCCATAGACTTCTTCTCTAGGAGGATCTATCATAGCAGTAAGTCCGATTAGCGTTAAATTGTTTTCATCTTCAATTGTTGGTACAAAACTTTCATCTTCTACTCTCTTTGTTGCAAATGCTAAAACTCTTAATGCTTTATTAGAAAATTCTTCGTTCATTTTCTTGTATTCATCAATTATCTCATCACTAGCCTTTACAACTTCGTCTCCTACTAATGCATACTTACATCTATTAAATATTACATCCGGAGCCCCTTTTGTAAACATGACTACTTCTCCATCAACCTTATTAACAGTAGTCATAAGTTTTCTATCACTATCAAATGGTAATTCACTTAATCTAGTATTTATTTCTCTTATTTCTTTATAATCAAATCCACTTTTGTTAGTGTAATTCATAAGTGCTATTTCTGTAGGATCACCTATTTCAACACCTTCATTAGTTTTATCTGAATCATTACAAAGTGCTGAACTTAATATCAGGAAACTCTTTTGTTTAGTTAATTCTTTTGTTGCTGCTGTTTCAAAACACTCGTCATTTACTAGTGCTTTTTCTGGGTTGTAAGTGAAGTCATCTACAACTGTCATCTTATTTTGAGTTAATGTTCCTGTTTTATCTGTACATATAACACTTGTTGATCCTAATGTTTCAACTGCTGGTAATTTTCTAACTATGGCTTGTTTATTTGCCATATTATTAGTTCCAACTGCTAACACTATAGTCACAATAGAAGATAATGCCTCTGGTATAGCTGCAACTGCTATAGCTATTGCAAACATAAATGAATCTACCACTTCTCCACCTCTGAATACTTCTATACCAAATATTAAAGCTGCTAATATTACTATACCTACACCTAATTTTTTACTAAACTCATCTAGTTTTATCTGAAGTGGTGTTTGCTTATTTTCTGCATTTTCTAATAAATCTGCAATTTTACCCATTTCTGTGTCCATAGCAGTTTGAGTTACTAAATATGTCCCTCTACCGTAAACTACCATAGATCCACTAAATACCATGTTCTTTTGATCTCCTAATGCTACATCTTCACTTATTACATCTTCATGCTTTAACACAGGTTCTGCTTCTCCTGTAAGCATTCCTTCTACAACTTTTAAGTTTTGAGATTCTAAAATTCTACCATCTGCTGGCACATAATCACCAGCTTCTAAAATTATTATATCTCCTGGTACTACATTCCTAGATGGAACTGTAACTTTTATGCCATCTCTTATAATTTTTGCATTTGGAACTGATAGCTTTTTAAGGCTCGCTAAAGATCCCTCTGCTTTTTTAGTTTGAACTACGGACAATATAGAGTTTAATATTAAAACTGCAAATATTATCCCACACTCTACCGCTTCTCCTAAGAACGCTTGAACCAATGCCGCTATTAATAATATGATAACTAGTGGATCTTTAAAAGTTTCTAAAAATAACTTCCATGTAGGAGTTTTTTCTTTTTCTTTTAACTCGTTGTATCCATGCTCTAATAGTATGTCGTGTGCTTTGTCTGAACTTAAACCATTTAAACTTGAGTTTAATTGACTTAATATTTCATCGATACTTTTTTTGTAAAACATAATTTGCCTCCACCTAATTTATTTAAATAATAAAGACCTCCAAGCAAACTCTATTTTAAATTAAAATAAAGTTTACTTGAAGGTCTCGCTAACAAGGTTTTATCTTGCTAATCAACCGGGATTTTTAAATCCGAAATTGGCGATTGATTATCGTTTTTTAACGAAAGCTACTCCCCTTCAAGGAGTACTAAATTATTTATATAAATTATTATATACTTTTTTTTAATTTTTGCAACAATCTGTAACATGTTTTTGTTTTTTAACATTCATTTAACATTTCATAAATTTTACATATGTAATAAATTTATATAACGTACACATACTAATTATAAATATTTTTATATAGGAAGGTATGGTTATGAACAAAAATAGTTTAAAAATATTTAGATATCTACTTTATGCCATATACATTTTTTCTATAAGTTACTTTTTATTTACTAAAGATTATGGAAAAGTTCTATTAGCTTTTTATGTTTAATAATATTATTTATACTTACAAAAGCTTATGTAAAAAACTTCTACGTAATAGATACACCATTGTATGTCGTAGGAAATCTATTTGTACTTTTTTCTTTTTTAATAGGTTCATGCTATGGAATGTACGATATATTTAAACCTTATGATAGCTTTCTTCATTTTTGGTCAGGCTTTATAAGTTTAAAAATATGTTGGAATATTTTAAAATACTATAATCCCCCAAACTTAATAGACAAAATATTATTTTTCATAGTCATTTTTTTCTTCTCATTAGGTGTATCTGGGCTCTGCGAAATAGTAGAATATTTACTTGATAGATTTTTCAACATGACAACTCAAGCTGGTGGTTTAAAAGATACTATGCAAGATATGATGTATGCTATGACTGGAGCATTTCTAATGATTATTTACTATATTAGGAAGAAGTAGTAATTACTCTTCTTCCTTTCCTATATTAGCTTCTAAAACATTATACTCTCCTAATTTCGTATCATAGTCTACAAATACCATTTTTCCATCTTCATTTACTTTAATATTTACACTTTTAGGTTCTATATCACTTATATCACCACTTTTGGGACCAAAACATTTTATATCCTCACTTGTCTGTCCTGGATTAAGTGTTTTGTTTGATGATATATAAGTAGTTTCTTTATCTCCTATTTTAAGTTCAACTCTTATGCTAGTTATTGTTAAGTTTGAATTATTTTTCACCTTTGTTTTTATATACCTCTGGCCGATTGAATCTGGTTGTGATATTTCTAAACCAACAAACTCTATATCGTCAACCTCTATAGGTGATTTTTCTGCATTGTTATTTATATTTACTTTATTGTCTACACTTTGATTACTATTTGTACATCCAGTTAACATAAATGAGCATAATAAACTAATTATAATTATTCCTATAGATTTTTTCTGTTTCATATTTTTTCCTCCATGTATTAATTCATTGATAATATTATACAAAATCCATGTTGTCGTAATTTGTTACACTTAGTCTTTTTAATATAATTTTATATAAAGTTATTTTTTAAGACAAACACAAAATAGACTATGGATAAAATACTCTCCATAGTCTATTCTTATATTTTTATTAATTATTATTCTAATTTATACTAATTTTCTATAGGTTTTTTTAATGCTGCTAGTGCAAACATACCTACTAAAGATCCTGCTACTATAGCTCCTAAGTAAGCTATAGGATTACCTACAACCGGAACTACGAATATTCCTCCATGAGGTGCTCTAAGTGTTGCATTAAACATCATACTAAGAGCTCCTGCTGTAGCTGATCCTAAAATACAAGCTGGTATAACTTTTAAAGGATCTGCCGCTGCAAATGGTATAGCACCTTCTGTTATAAATGATAATCCCATTACATAATTAACTTTTCCTGATTCTTGTTGCTCTTTTGTAAATCTATTTTTAAAGAAAGTTGTAGCAAGAGCTATTGATAATGGTGGTACCATTCCTCCTGCCATAACCGCTGCCATTATCTCATATTGACCTGATTGAAGTGATGCTACCCCAAACACATAAGCTGCCTTGTTTATAGGTCCACCCATATCTATAGCCATCATTCCGCCTAATACTAATCCAAGAACTAACTTTGAACTTGTTCCAAGTCCATTTAAGAAATTAGTTATACCAGCATTTAATGCTGCAACTGGAGGTATTATTACAAAAGTCATTATAATCCCCATTAAAAGTGTTCCAAATAGTGGATATAGTAGTATAGGTTTTATACCATCTAATGAATCTGGTAATACACTAAATAATTTTTTAAGTCCAAGAACTAAATATCCTGCTAAAAATCCTGCAAGTAATGCTCCTAAGAATCCTGACCCACCTGCATTTGCAAGCGCTCCACCAACAAAACCTACAACTAACGCTGGTCTATCAGCTATGCTATACGCTATATATCCTGCAAGTACAGGTAACATAAATCCAAAGGCAACATCTCCTATAGATTTAAAGAATGCAGCAATTGGTGTATTTGAGCCAAAGTTTGCTGGATTTATAGAATAATTATCTAATAAGAATGCCAATGCAATTAATATACCACCACTTACAACAAACGGTAACATATTAGATACTCCATTCATTAAGTGCTTATACACTTTTCTAAATGCAGTTTCATCCTCTTTCTCTTCTGACGATTCTATATTTCCTCCATGATTATACATAGGAGCATCTCCATTTACAGCTTTAGTTATTAATTCCTCTGCTTTATGAATTCCATTAGCAACTTTAGTTATTATAACTTTTTTACCATTAAACCTTGCCATATCGACTTTTTTGTCAGCTGCAACTATTATAGCATTTGCATTTTCAATTTCTTCTTTAGTTAAAATATTCTTAGCTCCTGATGATCCGTTAGTTTCTACTTTTATACTAACGCCCATCTTTTCAGCTTGCTTGTTTAAACTTTCTGCTGCCATAAAAGTATGAGCTATACCTGTTGGACATGCTGTAACTGCCAAAATTTGAGGATATTTTGAATTTTCGACATCTTTCTGTTCTAAAACTTCTTCTTTTTCTTCTTCTGGAAATTTTTCTTTTTCTTTATAATCTATTAAATTTAAAAACTCATCTTCATTTTGTGCATTTATTAACTTTGACCTAAATTCTTCATCCATAAGTATCGTAGATAATCTAGATAATACCTCTAAGTGAGTATTATTTGCACCTTCTGGAGCTGCTATCATGAAGAATAAATGGGACAAACTTCCGTCAAAAGATTCGTAGTCTACACCATTTTTACAAACTCCTGCTGCTAAACATGCATTTTTAACTGCTTTCGTTTTAGCATGTGGTATAGCTATTCCTTCTCCAATGCCTGTTGTACTTTGATTTTCACGAGCTATTATAGCATCTTTATACTCTAATCTATCATTAAATTTCCACTGTTATTTACTAAATTTACTAACTTATCTATTGCATCTTTTTTATCCTTTGCTTTTAAAGCAAGACTTATAGATCTTTTGTCTATTAAATCGACTATTCTCATAAAATTTATCTCCTTTCAACTCTGATTTCATCTATTAATTTGTATATATAATCTTTATTTGCTAAATCATTTGAAAATGCTGTTGCACCTCCACTAGCTGCTCCTAATTGTAGTGCTTTTTCATAAGAATTTGATTCTAAATATCCCGCAATAAACCCTGCTACCATAGAATCTCCTGCTCCTACAGAATTTTTAACTTCTCCATTTGCAACATTACTTACAAAAATCTCTCCATTTTCACTAATTAAAAGTGCACCATCTTTTCCCATAGATACTAATACATTTTTAGCACCCATTTCTTTTAACTTATTTGCATAAACTATTATGTCATCAATATTTTCTAGTCTAACATTAAATAATTCTTCTAGTTCATGATTATTTGGTTTTATTAAAAATGGCTTATGTTTTAAAACATTCATCAATAAATCTTTTGTTGCATCTACTACAATTCTTATATTTTTATTTTCTAATCTCTTCATTATATTTTCATAAAGAGAAGAATCTAATGTGTTTGGTATACTTCCTGCTAAAATCAATACATCGTTTTCCTTAAGCTTGTCTAGCTTTGTATATAATTCATTTAAATCCATATCATTAATTATTGGGCCTTGTCCATTTATTTCTGTTTCATTACTACTTTTTACTTTTACATTTATTCTTGTAAATCCATTTTCTAAATTTATAAAATCTTCTTCTAAACCTTTGTATCTTAAAGTATCTTTTATATATGCTCCTGTAAATCCGCTTACAAATCCTAATGCTTTATTGTTATATCCAAGCTCATTTAATATTAAAGATACATTTATACCTTTACCGCCTGGGTATATATTTTCTTCATTTGTTCTATTTACTGCTCCTGTTTTTAAATCATCTAATTTTATTACATAATCTATAGATGGATTAAGTGTTACTGTGTAAATCATATTATCACCTCGCTAGTGTTATCTTATATACTTATGATAACCTTGAATACATTTTCCTAAAAGACAAAAAATTTCTCTTAATCAAAAGAGAAATTTGTCGAAATAAATATATTTAGTTTTATTTAAACATTGATATAAACTTTTCATATCTCTTAGATTCACATATACTTATTACCTTGGCAATAGAATCTATTCTTTTATATATATTTGAAAATAAGTCTTCATAGTTTAATATGCTTTCTTTTTGAAGAGATAGCATTACAACAAGTCTTACTTGTCCAACTTCCCAATTCATACTACTTTTTAAAATACCTATAGCTATAGCATTTTTAAAAACTTTGCCATGAGCTCCATGAGGTATAGCTACCATATTTCCGATTTCAGTAGTAGCAATTTTTTCTCTTTCTATATAAGAATTTTTCATTTCTTCATCTATATAATTGTTTTCTAATAGCTTATCTGACATATAACTTATTACATCATACTTGTTGTCAAAGTCTAAATCTATAAAAAATAAGTCCTGGCTAAATATATCTGATAAATTAACATTATAATATATATTTCCAGTATCTAAGAACTTTTCAATTATATTTACCTCTTTATCATCTAAAAAAGGTGATATTTTAATCACTGGAATATTTTTAACTTCTACAGGAACTGTAGCTATTATAAAATCTACATCCATAATACCTACATAATGTATTAAATATGATGGAATCACTTTTAAAACTTCAAGTCTTTTTTCAAATTTCGCTTCTAACTTAGCCTTTATAAGCATTGATGTTCCTATACCTGATGCACATACTATTATAGTTTTTAAAACTTTATGATTTTCATTACTTGAGCTTCTTTGAAGTGCCCCTCCAATATGAATAGCTATATTTGCTACTTCACTTTCATCTATCTCTATGTTTAAATCTTCTTCTAATGTAGTTTTAGCTATAGTAGCTAGTTCAAATGCAAATGGATACTTAATTTTAATATCATTAGATATAATGCTTTGATTGTTTATGTTTAAATCATTTTTTATACAAAAACTAATTATATGTTTACATAGATAATCCTTGAAAACTTCATCAGCACTCAAATCAATAGAAGTTGCAAGTTTTAAGTTTCTAATAAACTTATCTATAGAATCTAGCACCTTGTTTTTCGTACTTTCATTATTTTTATTTTTTACCTGCTCTTTGTAATGATTTATGTATTTATCTATATAATCGTTATAATCCATTTGCTTTTCTAAAGATAAATATAAAAGTATGTAATTAAAAATATTATTAAACTCATAATCAGTAAAAATAATACTTTCATTTTCAAGTTTATTTAAAATTTCATTTCGGATTGATATAATATTTAAACTTACAAATTCACTAAAAAAATCTTCAATATGTATATCTTCGTACTTTAAGCTGATTTCTATTATACATCTAATCAAATTATTTTTATCTCCATCAATGCTAATTCCTAATTTATGCTTTGATATTATTATTAGATTATACGTTTTGAGTATTTTTTTAACTTCTTTTAAGTCATTTTTTATAGTTGATAGACTAACATACATTTCATCCGCCAAATTTTCTATTTTTAATGTATCTCTATTATATAATAAAATTATTTTTTTAAGTATGTAGCCAATTCTATCAAAATCATCTCTTATAGATTCATCTTTTATATTTTTTATGCTACTTATATCTCCAACTAAGTTATATCCTACTCCTCTTGATGATTCTATTTTTATATTATCCATTATAGAGTTTATATTTTTTACTTCTAATTGAATTGTCTTTGTTGAACAACCTATATCCTCCGCTAGTGCCTTACTACTTATAGGTTGTTTGCTGTTTTTTAATATATTAATAATTTTACTCTGCCTTTTATTTAAAGTGCTCTTCAATATCATCAACCCTTATCATAATTGTTTATATTACTTCTTAATTTTACTATAAACAACACTTAGCTTTCAATAAATTAAAAAGTGTAGATTTTAAAATAAAATCTACACTTTTTAATTTACATTTTGATATTTTATTAATCTCTATAATTTTGTACAGCAGTATTTGCTACAGACATAGCACTTTCAACAGCACTTAAAGTGTTTTGTAATTCTTGTTTATTTTGTTGTTTCTCAACAGTACTCATAGCTTGATTTAATTCATCTTTTGCAGATTGTAATTGATTACAAGCACATTGTAATTGTTCTTTAGCATTTTTTTCATTTTTATTCCTCCTTATGTAATTTATTTGTACTACAATACCTATTATGGTCAATATATCTATTATTATTCTTTCCTACTATATAAACTTTAAGCTTTATAGTTTTAAAATTTTTAAAAATGTTATACTACATAAATATTAACTTATAAAAATTAATTTGTAGGAGGATGCATGAAAAAATTAATTGATGAAGCTTCAAATTCTATACGGTATATAATTCCTATTATAATATTTTTCATAGGAGTTATTCTTTACAAAAACTTTGATCACATAATGTCATTTGTAAGTACTAATATTACAATAATATCAGGAGTTTTAACTCCATTGTAATAGGTTTTTTAATTGCCTATATACTTAATAAACCTATGAGTTATTTACAAAGCAAGTTTAAGCTTAATAGAGGTATTAGTGTTACTATAATCTATGGAATTCTATTAGCTTGCTTAGTATTTATATGGTTATATGTTGTTCCTATTATACAAAAAAATATAACTGATTTATATTCATTTATGCCTCACAATATAAATGAAATAGAAGATTTAATTAATTCTATACTTTCAACATTTAAAATAAGTACTAAAAATCCTGAATCAACATTACAAATAAAGGAATTTATTACAAGTTCTGTGATACCTACTGTTACATCAATTGCAGGAGTTCTTAGTCAGACATTACTAGAACTAATAGGGTTAGTTGTAACTTATACAGTAAATATATTCTTAGGAATTGTTATTTCTATTTACTTCTTAATTTCTAAAGAAAAAACAATTCAAATAGTTAATGACCTATGCGAATGTTTATTTGGTAAATTTTATTTAAAAGCAAAAGAATTCGGAAAAATACTTGATAAAAACATAGGTTCTTATATAATTGCTAAGTTTATAGACTCTTTGATATATGGAACGTTTTGTACTGTAATTTTACTATTATTAAAATCTCAGTATCCAGTATTTGTTGGAATAATAATTGGTGTAACAAATATGATCCCATTCTTTGGACCAATTATAGGTACTGTAGTTGCTGTTTTTATAAACTTATTTTTCTCATTTAACAAAGCAATTTTAGTGTTAGTTGTAATGGTAATTGTTCAACAATTAGAAAGTGCTATATTAGAACCTCACTTTGTAGGAAAACAAGTTGGAGTACCACCTGTTCTTACAATATTAGCAGTTACTCTTGCTGGTAATTATACAGGTTTTATCGGAATGATGTTGTCAGTTCCTATAATGGGGGTAATCATAATTTACATTAATAGATATATGGATAATAAAAAAATTATAAAAAATTATCAAAAACAGACTAGAGTTTAACTCTAGTCTATTTTTGTAAATTAATATTGTAAGATGCCCCAATTTGATTATAACTTTGACTTGAATTACTTATTATAACTGTAGTTTGCTTTGGAACTTGATCAAACAGCCATTTTATATCATTATTATGCATTCTAACACATCCTGCTGATACGCTCTTGCCTATACTACTTTCATTATTATTTCCATGTATAGCATAAGTAGTTCCATAAGTACTACCTACTTGAAGGCCTAACCATCTATTTCCTAAAGGATTTCTAGGATCTCCACCTTTTATATTATCTTTATAATAAGGTCTGTTTACAATTTTATTTACTATCTTAAATTTTCCTTTTGGTGTAGGAGTTGATTTTTTTCCTGTAGCCACATTAAATTCTTTAACTAAAACGCCATCTTTATAATACGCCATAGTATTATTAGATGTTTTTATTATTATAAAATCTTCCTTTGATAGATTTTGATTACTATTTGATTTATTATTATTTGTACTATTTACTTGTAGTAAAAAATCTCCACTGCACCACCCATAACTATTTTTATACTTTATCTTGTACCAAATTCCACATTTATCTATCGTATCAATGGTAACTTCTCTTTTTAAGCTTCCTATTTTTTTATAGTTTGTACCTGGCCCACTTCTTATATTTAATGAGCTGGCATTTACCTTCATCTTATTAATTGTATTTTGAGCTATCACATACTTAGCATTTTTTCATTGGATTTATAGGTATTAGCAGCTACATAGGCAGTGTTTCCAAATACCATAAACATACACACCATAAAAGATACAAATTTTTTTATGACACTCACTTCCTTTAAGTTTTTTCTCCCTATATATCATATAAAATTTACTTTGTAATGGTGTGTTAAAAAATATATCATTTTCGTAATTATTGTTAAACTATCTTTATTTTGGTTATATGCATATAAAAATCAGTATAAATTTTATATTACAACAAACTTATACTGATTCTTAAGTTATTTAAAATTGTTCTACAACTTCTGATATTTCACTTAAAAGTAAATCTAAGTCATTCATATACTCTCTAAAAACTTTACATTGATACATTATATCTTTTGACAATTTATCGTATTCACTAGATTTAATATTAAATAGTTTCTCTTTTATATATACTAAAAAACTTGATATATAATTTTCCATATATATGTTGTTTTCATTTTTCATAAAATCATCTATACACTTTAAAACTAATGCAAATTGCATTATATTATCTTTAGTAGGATGTTTTAATATATTTTGCATTATTTCTTTTGATTTTTAATATTGTTTTTGTTTCATTTAAATAATTCTTTATAGAAAATACTATATCTTCAGTATTTATATTTATATTTTCTCCAATATCAGCTATATTTGCTTTCTTCTCTTTATAATTATAATTTAATATGTTACTTAATTCCTCATGTTTAGCATAATCTATATTAGCTCCATAGGATGCATTTTTAAATTCTATGTCTTTGTTTAATTGAGTATATAGTTTTAACATATTCTCTAAATTTTCTTTATATAAATTTAGTATGTCACAACTATAAATATCGTCTCCATTTATATCTTTTATGATTATACATTCTTCTTTATTGAAATCATTATCTATTTTATTCTTTGCAACTAATGCATGACTTTTTTCATTTGTATATGCAAAATCTTGGCCTACAAAAATTATAGGATTACATCCTAATAAAAATGCAATATCCGTACAAGTATGTGCTACAGATCCTCCACTCATACATACTATCATGTCTTTTAAATTTTCTATACTATTTAATGCTCCTTGTGACACAACTATTTTTTTACCTGCATATTCTCTAACTAACTTACAATTACTTTTTTCACAGTATATCAAAGGTACCTTTGCGTAAAAACCATATTTCACCATATCATACGTTATATCCTGAGGATCTACTGATACAACAACATCTGGCTCTATGTCATTTTCTAATAATGGTTTTAATGTTCTATTTCCAGCTATTATAAAAAACTTATCTAGCTTATCTTTATTTTTAACCATCACTTCTAAATTTTTATCTAAAGAAGGTCCTGCTGAAACTATGATACACGGAACATTTTTATTTACATTAATGTATGAATCAAATTTATATGAATAATTTATTTCATTTAGATTTGATAATATATTTTCTAACGTTATTTTTTTAAATGTTTCCATTGTGGACAAATAAACACTATATTTATCATATAAATTATCTATCAATATCTTTAATTTAATCCATTCCTCTTCATACAAAACATCATAATTTTCACATATTTGAACATTAAAATTTAAAAAATTTTTACTATTTATTATTTCACTTAATATAAAATCTAAGTTTTCATCATTTATAGATATTAAACTAATATTTTTATCATTTATTTTATCTTTATATTGTTCATATGCTTTATCATTTGGTTCGATTATATAGACCTTATTTTTTCACAAATGGATTCTTTTAAACATTCTAAATACTCACCTTTATTAAATCCAAACATTATAATAGTCTCGTCAAATCTTATATCTTTTAAATTTTCTTTTAACTCTAATTGTTCACTCTTCAAAACTACCCCCGCTTTTAATTAGTCTTATAGAGGACTATAAACATTAAATACATAATGACAATTCTCTTTTATATTTAATGTATATCCATATCTCCCATATTCATTAGTAAAACAATATCCTAATAAAACTTCTTCGAGTGTTCGTTTGTCTATTTCAATTATTTCTATACACGCATTTTTTATAATATGTTTATCTGAGTTATATACAGTTCCTTCTATAAGATTATAATGATTCTTTTCAAGAATATATTTAAATTTATGATTTCATTGCTAATTATGCAATTATTGTTTATAACAACTTTAGAGGAACTTAAACTTTCCATTTATTTTTGTCATCAACTACTATTTTTATTTGTATGCTTTCTTTCCCATTTGTGTCCTCTGCTGTTATTTGATTTTTATCTTTTTCTTCATCATCAACTTTTATCTTAATTATGTCTAATTTATTATATTCTTTTCCATCTATTATTATTTTCCACTCATTATATAATCCTCCTAGATTTTAATTTAAAGCTAAGGCTAAATGCCTTAGCTTATTTTTAATTATTAGTTTCCTGCTGTAAATGCTTCAAATGCATAAACTTCTGGTGATGTTAATGTTTCTAAAGATATCCCATATTCACCTTGTGCATCTGTAAACACTGTAGCGATTAAGTTACTAGACAATAAACTTATTCCTGTTGATGCTAGTTGGTAAATTCTTACACCTGCATCAACCAATGGAGTTCCACTAGGATTTACTAATTTATTAAATGCTATAAATCTATCCCAGTTAGCTAAAGTAAGCGTTGAAATTTGTGCTGACTTTCCATTATTTGATAATGTTGATGCTGCTGTCATTTTCTTTGTACCTGGTCTATAAGTCGTTGTTTGCGCCATATATAATTGCACTCCTCTAATATATTTTTTAGTTTACCTTTTATAAAGAGACCTGAATCTCTCTAATATATATATGACTAGCAGTTTTAATTTGATACTTTAATATACGTATACATTTAATTTAATGGCTCGAAAACTTCTATTATATATTCTAAATTTTTATAATTATACTGAGTTAGCGCAAAGCAAAATTCGCCAAATTCATTTGTTACTGTATATCCAACTTCTTCTTTTATCCATTTGTTACATTCATCTTGATATCTTATATATATAATAACTACAGCATTATATACAATCTCCCAATCACTATACTTAACATATCCCTTAATTAAATTTCTTACAAACTTTCTTTTCATATTGTCACTCCCTAGCTTAATTCACAGGAGAGTATACCTTAAATACATATCCATAGCATTTATAAACTTGTAATGAAGCACTATAGTTTCCATTTTCATCAGTAAATACAACCCCTAGTATATCTTGCTCTTTATTTCTAAGATTGGTTCTAATTACCTCAACTCCTGCATTTTTAAGGCATCTTCCTTCAGCTGTTTCTACATGTCCTTTAACCAAAAACCTATCACTTTCCTTAAATTTAAAACTCATATTTGCATTCTTACACTTTGCTAATTTTTTACCATCCATTTGTACATTTATAGTTTGATATGCTTTACTCATAACATCACCATCTTTTAATTTTATTCTTTTAACTCTTTTTGTTTAATAGATTTGTTAATTAATTCTAATTTTGGATTACTTTCTAAAACCTCTATAATATCATTCAAGAAAAAATCATGATTGTTATTATAAAGTTCACAATAAATTTTATTTATTAATTCAAAATCCTCTTTTGTATCTAATGTTAATCTATATTTAGAATAATTTTTATTGTTTTTATAATGATATATGTTAAATCCATTTTCATACATATATGGAGTTACATGTTCTTTTTCATAATTTTGATTTGCATTTAGATATGTTGTCTTAAGTAAATTAAAAGAAAATATTTCTATATCTAATCCCCTTGGGTAAGTTCTATAAATTTCTTCTCCTGCATTCGTTACCAACTCATAGTCATTGTTAGTATAAAAATTTAGCATTTCATCTAAAACTTTACTATCTATAAGAGGACAATCTGAGGTAATTCTAACAACCACATCTATATTGTATTCTTTAGCACAATTGTAGTACCTACTTAAAACATCATCCTCACTACCTACAAAGTAATTAATTCCTAATTTTTTACATAAATCTATTATTTTTTTATCTTCATTTTTATCAGTAGTTGCTATTACTATATCATTTAAATATTTACTTAACTTAAGTCTTTCATAAACATGTTCTACTACTGTCTTTTCACATATTTTTTTCATAACTTTCCCAGGAAATCTGGTTGATCCAAGTCTTGCTTGAACTATAGCAACAATATTCATGTTTTCACCTCTTATAATAATCCAATACACTATTTAATGCATTTACTACATCCTTTATATCACTTTCATCCATATTTACATGTAATGGTAGTGTTATGCTAGAATTATAAAATGTCTCAGCATTTTCACATATTATATCTTCATATCCTATTTCTTTGTAATAAGGGTGTTTATAAACAGGTATATAGTGAATATTTACACCTATATTTTCAGCTATTAACGCATTGTATATATCATCTCGAGTAGCCTTAAATTTATTCAAATCTAATCGTATAATGTATAAGTGCCTACTTGTGTCACTATAATCTTCTTCTTTTTGAAGTATAATTCCATCTATATCTTTTAATAATTCATTATAAGTATTTACTAATAGTTTTCTTTTTGTTATAAATTTTTCAATTTTATTTAATTGGCTAATTCCCAATGCACTTTGTAAATCTGTAATTCTATAGTTATATCCTAAATAAATTTGTTCATAGTACCACTCTGGATGTTCCTTATTTCTCAAATTTCCTTTGCTTTTTGTTATTCCATGTGTTTTATATAACTTTAACTTTTCATATAAAGCCAATGAGTTAGTAGTTACTACTCCACCTTCTCCTGATGTGATAGTCTTTACAGGATGCAAACTAAACGTTGTCATATCTGCGATTGAACCTATTTGTTTATCTAGATATTTGGTTCCTAAAGAATGTGATGCATCTTGAATTACAATTAAATTATTTTCTTTAGCAATCTCCATTATTTTTCCTATATTACAACACTGACCTGTAAAATCTACAGTTAATATAACTTTTGTGTTCTCATTTATATATGATTTTATTTTATTATCATCTATATTATAATTATCTAAATTTATATCACAAAAAACTGGTTTTGCTCCACAGTAAATCATACAATTTGATGATGCCGCAAAGGTAATTGGGGTGGTTATTCCCTCATCACCTTTTTGTAACCCTGCAGCTAGACAAGCAATGTGAAGTGCTGCGGTTCCATTGGATACAGCTACTGCATATTTTGCACCTACATAATCTGCAAACTTTCTTTCAAATTCTTCAACTAATGGTCCTGTTGTTAAAAAATCGCTTTTTAAAGCTTGTATAACGCTCATAATATCTTCATCATCTATATATTGTCTTCCATATTGAAGATATTTTTTTCTAGTAGGTTCTCCACCGTTAATTGCAATCATTATTACTCCTCCTTATGGTTAAATTTTTCAAATTCATCTTTTGTGTATAGATTTAAATCATTTAGTTTTTCTCTTAATTCATCTGTACTTAACCAATCAACATTATTTCCTGAATTATATTCAAATCCGTCCTCTATTAACTTTCCTCCTGGTGTAAAGTGTTTTTCTAGATTCCACCACTCAAAATTAGGATATATTATATAGTGTTTATCATATTCATATGTATTTCTAGAATCATCCTTAGTTATCATTACTTCATGAAGCTTCTCTCCCTCTCTAATACCTATAATTTTAAATTCACAATTATCAAGCATAGCTCTAGCAATATCTGTAACCTTAAACGAAGGTATCTTAGATATATATGTTTCTCCACCTTTACTTTCTTTTAAAGCTTTTAAAACTAAATCAACACCTTCTTCTAAAGATATAAAAAATCTTGTCATTCTTTCATCAGTTATAGGAATTTCTTTTTCATTTTGCTCTATTATATTTTTAAAAAATGGTATTATTGATCCCCTACTTCCTGCTACATTACCATATCTTACAACCGAAAATCTGGTCCTACATTGACCTGAATATGCATTTGCTGATATAAAAAGTTTATCTGAAACTAATTTAGTTCCTCCATATAAATTTATTGGATTGACCGCTTTATCTGTTGATAATGCAATGACTTTACGCACATTATTATCAATTGCTGCATCTATTATATTTTGAGCCCCATATATATTAGTTTTTATTGCTTCAAAAGGATTGTATTCACATGATGGAACTTGCTTCATAGCAGCTGCATGGACTATATAATCAACATCTTTTGTGGCTCTTTTTACCCTATCTTTATCTCTCACATCCCCAATAAAAAATCTTACTTTTGAAATTTGCTCTGGGTATTTATTAAGTAGATATTTTTTAAGTACATCTTGTTTGTACTCATCTCTTGAATATATAATTATTTTTTTTATATCATAGTTAATTAAAACTCTTTCTACGAATTTTTTCCGAAAGAACCTGTTCCCCCAGTAACTAAAATACTTTTATTTTCTAACATAAACTCCTCCTTAAAGCAAATTTAACTATGTTTTACAATATGCCTACAAACAATTTTAGTGTTCAAATAAATAAAATTTCTTTTAACATTTATACTATTAATCATATGAAAAAATAGTTCTCAATATATTAACTTATAGAGGTGATTTATTTGAACTATGTAGCTATTCGAGCTGGTGGAAATAAAAATCAAGGATTAGGCCATGTTGCAAGATGTATATCCTTAGCTCAAGAACTAACTTTTAATAACTTTAAAGTTTTATTCTTAATTGATGATGATACTTATATAATAGATTTTTTAAATAAACATAACCTTGAATTTAAACCTTTAATAACTAAAGATTTAAATTTAGAAATAAAAGAAACTAAAAAATAATTAAAGATTTAAACATAGATTTATTAATAACAGATTCTTATAATCTAAATGATTATTATTTTAAAGAAATCAAAAATATAGTTAAATATTTAGTATCAATAGATGATACTAACTTATATGATTATATAAGTGACATAGTTATTAACTACAATATATATGCTCACAATCTAAACTATAAATTTAATAGTGAAACAAAGTATTTGCTTGGATGTAACTATTGTTTATTTAGAAAAGAATTTCAAGAAAATGATTATATATCAATAAATAAAACCTGTAAAAATGTTTTAATTACTATGGGTGGAACTGATGTAAATAACTATACTTATACCATTTTAAAATATCTAGATGAGTTTAATGATATGAATTTCAATGTAGTTGTAAATGAAAAATTTAATAATCTAAATAAACTTAAATCTTTAGCAAGTTGCAAATCTAATATAAACTTAATATTTAATCCAAATAATATGAAATCTATAATGATTAAAAATGATATAGCTATATCAGCTTCAGGTAGCACCGCTTATGAGCTTTTATCGCTTTCAATTCCTTCAATATTAATCATACAAGCTGACAATCAAGAACTTATATGTAAGGAGTTATCAAATATTAATACTTGTGTTTATGGAGGTTGGTTTGATGAACTCACTGAGCACAAATTTAATGAAATCTTTACTAAACTAGCAAACAACTATGAATTTAGGAAAAGTATAAGCGATAACTGTAAAGGTGTAGTATGTAAAGCTGGAGTAAAAAATGTAGTGCACGAAATAAAAAATTATTTAAATAAGGAGTTTTTATGAACATATTGTTTATGGGTGGACATGAGTTAGGTGCAAAAACACTAGAACATTTAATTAATAATAATGTAAATGTAGTTGGTGTAGTTGTATCTAAAAATGATAACGATTGGTATCGTGGAGTTGATGAAGTTGCAGATAAATTTAATTTAAACCTTTATGAAGAAAAAAATATCAATGACCAAAATTTTTTAAATAAAATAAAATCTTTAAACTTGGACTTAATAGTTTGTGTTAATTTTGATCAAATACTAAAAAAGATATTATAAATTTACCAACTATAGGTTGTATAAATACACACGCATCTTTACTACCTAAGTATAGAGGGCGTGCCCCTTTAAACTGGGCTATGATTAACGGTGAAGAATACAGTGGAGTTACAGTTCATTTTATAGATGAAGGTATAGACACAGGAGATATAATCTTACAAGAAAAAATAAAAATAGATGAAGATTACTATATATCTGATTTATTAAATAAAGTTAAAAATATTTACCCTAAAATAGTATTAAACTCTATCAGACATTTAGAAAGTAACAACTTAAATTTAATAAAGCCAGATTTATCAAAAGGATTTTATGTAAATAAAAGAACTAAAGACGATGGTAAAATTGACTTTTCAAAGCCTTCAAAAGACATCATGAATTTCATAAAAGCAATTTCAAAACCATATCCTGGAGCATTTTTATATCATAATAATAAAAAAATAATTATTTGGAGAGCTAGATTAGATTATACTATTTTACCTAAGTATGAAAGCTTAGATATAGGAACAGTTGTCTTTAATAACTCCAATTTACTTATAAAACTAAAAGATGCAATGCTAATTGTAACAGATTATGAATTCGAATAATAAATCTTAAGGATGTGTATTTATGATTATAGATGATTTTAAAATATCTAATGATTCACCTTGTTACATAATAGGTGAACTATCAGCAAATCATGGTGGTGATATAAATATAGCAAAACAAAGTATCAAAACTTTAAAAGAATGTGGAGCCAATGCCGTTAAAATTCAAACTTATACCCCCGATACTTTAACCATTGATTGTGATAATGATTACTTTAGATTAAATCAAGGTAGCATATGGGATGGGACTACATTATATAAATTGTATCAAAATGCATACACTCCTTGGGAATGGCAAGAAGAACTATTTGATTATGCAAATAAAATAGGTATCACATTATTTTCAACTCCATTTGATAAATCATCAGTAGACTTTTTAGAATCCTTAAACGTTCCGGCATATAAGATAGCTTCTTTCGAAATTAGAGATATTCCACTTATAGAATATATTGCTTCTAAAAATAAGCCTATTATATTGTCTACTGGAGTAGCTACTAAAAATGATATATATGAAGCTTTAACCTCATGTAAAAAAATGGATAACATGGATATTGCTTTATTGAAATGTACATCATCTTATCCAGCAAATTTAGAAGATTCTAACTTGGATACCATCCCTAATATGAGAAACACTTTTCATACAATAGTTGGATTGTCTGACCATAGTATTGATATGGAAGTTCCTATAACAGCTGTTGCTCTTGGTGCTAAAATAATAGAAAAACACTTTATAATAGATAAAAATATCGGTGGTCCTGATTCTTCATTTTCGCTGGATAAAAACCAATTTAAGCAAATGGTTGAATCTATAAGAAAAGTTGAAAAATGCATAGGAAAAATTTCATACAATAATGAAGATGACTTAAAAAAACATATTAAGTTTTCTAGGTCTTTATTTGTAGTTAAGGATATAAAAAAAGGTGAAATACTAAAAGAAGATAACTTAAGATCTATAAGACCTGGTTACGGTATGCACCCTAAATACTACTATGATATTCTAGGTAAAAAAGTAAATAAAGATATTAAAAGAGGTACTCCTTTAAGTCATAATGACTTAGAATAAAATATTGAATAGCAAAATAATAAGGATATATATAAATTTCATTTCTGAATCTAGAAAAGGTTTTAAATTTATATATATCCTTAAATAATTTACTTTCTATATAACATATCAAGATGAGGGATATCATCTTCTAAATATATATCCGATACCTCTTTAAATCCTAAGCTCTTATAAAACTCTATTAAATACGCTTGAGCTGATATTTTTATTTCAGTTTCATTTAACTCATTTTCTATATACTCTATAGCTTTTAACATAATTTCTTTTGCTAGACCCTTACCTCTATATTCTTTACTTGTTAATACTCTACCGATAGAGACTTCTTCAAAGGAAATTCCTTTTTCTAAAATTCTTACATAAGCTGTGATATTTCCATTTTCTTTAGCAAATAAATGATATGAGTTTTTATCTTTAAAATCTACATCTTGATATGGACACTTTTGTTCTACTACAAATACTTCTATTCTAGCACTTAATATCTCATACAATTCATCTACAGTTAATTCCTCATATTTTTTTAATTTCCATTCCATATAACTGCCTCCTCTACTTGTTTGTATAGTCTCTTTTATTTCCTTTTTTTATATACTCCCAATCTTTTTCTATATTCTTTCTCATTCTTTCTAATAAAGTAAATAGGATATCTACTTCTTCTTCACTAAACCCATTTAATGAATTCTCTGTAGATAATTCCTCTTCACTTTTTAAAATTAAATGTATTTGACTAGCTTTTTCTGATGGATATAACTCATAAGCTCTTTTATCTTTTTCATTATGTCTTTTAATCACATAATCTTTTTCAACTAATTTTTTAATAGCCTTTGCCGTTGTTGTTCTATCTACATTTAATAAGTTAGATAATTCTTCTTGATTAATACCTGGATTTTCACATATTCTTACTAGAAACAAATACTGTCCTTTTTCTAGTCCTACTTCTCTAAACTCTACATCACTTATTGTTTGTAAACATCTTGCAATCTTACCTATTTCTCTAAGAATTAAATAACTCATTTAATTCCTCCTTTTAAGTACTTGAACTTTCACCTATTTTCAATTTACCATAAGATACTTGAACTTTCAAGTATTTATACATAAATAAAGGTAGAACCTTTTAAAGATTCTACCTTTATTTTATATATATATATGAAATACTAACTTAATGCCTATGCTAATTCTTTATTTTCATTTCTTAATTTTTTAACTTTTCTAGCAAATAATATAGTGAATACTATAGCAACTCCAATACCTATTGCATTAGATACTCCAGCGTGTAATCTAAATCCTTCTGGTGCTTGCATTATATATGCAAATGTTACAGCTGTCATGAATATAGCAGGTATAGTACTTATAAAATGATTTTTATTATGTTTTGCTAAGTATGCTGATCCTGTCCATAACATTATCATGGCTAATGTTTGGTTAGCCCAAGAGAAATATCTCCATATTATGTTGAAATCTATGAAAGTAAGTGCTATACCTATTACAAATAATGGTATAGATATCATAAATCTATTTTTTATACTACTTTGATCTATCTTCATTGCATCTGCTATTGTAAGTCTTGCACTTCTAAATGCTGTATCTCCACTAGTTATAGGACAAACTACAACTCCTAATACTGCAAGAAGTCCTCCTATTGGTCCCATTAAAGTGTTTGATATAACATTTACAACTGTAGCTGGTCCACCTTGAGATAATATAGCATCTAATTGAGGAACTCCTCCAAAGAATGTCATAGCTGCTGCTGCCCATATTAAAGCTATTATACCTTCTGCAACCATTGAACCATAGAATACTCTTCTAGCTTCACTTTCTTTTTCAACACATCTTGCCATCATAGGAGATTGTGTTGCATGGAATCCAGATATTGCTCCACATGCTATTGTTATAAATAAGAATGGGAATAATGGTTGTCCTTGTGGATGTAAATTGTGAAGTGCTATATTTGGTATATCATATCCCTTAAATATTAACCCTCCTGCAACTCCAACAGCCATTATTAAAAGTGCTGCTCCAAATAGTGGATATATCTTTCCTATAACTGCATCTACTGGTAAAACAGTGGCAGCTATATAGTATAATACTATTATAACAACCCATATTTTAGTATCTATTGATGTCAATGTTGTTAAAAGTGCTGCTGGTCCTGTCATAAATACAGTACCAACTAATATTAAAAGCAACACTGTAAATACTCTCATTAAGTTTTTAGTTGAATTTCCTAAGTATTTTCCAACCAGTTCAGAAGCTGAATCACCTTTATTTTTCATTGATAAATACCCAGATAGGAAGTCGTGAACTCCTCCTGCAAATATTGTTCCAAATACTATCCATAAAAATGCCGCTGGTCCAAATAAAGCACCTTGTATTGCTCCAAATATAGGTCCAAGTCCCGCTATATTTAAGAATTGTATAAGAAATATTTTTCTCCATTTCATTGGAATGTAATCTACACCATCTTCAAGTGTAGTTGCTGGCGTTTTGATGCTATCATCAATGCCAAACGTTCTTTCTACAAATTTACCATAAGTATAATACCCAATTATAAGTAACGCTATTGATCCTAAAAAACTTATCACATCAATCGCTCCTTCCCTAAAAGTAAAAAAATAATGTTAAGAATTTTTTCTTAACATTATTATATATGCCTTCTGTTTTAATTTGTCGATTGATGAGTTAAACGTTATTTTCTATTCATAAATGCATTTTTTATGTAATGAAATGCATTTCATGAATAAATACCATTATAATTCACTTGAAATTTGTTTAGATAGTTTCTTAGAATTTATTATATTCTCTTTTAATTCTAAAACATCTACTAAAACTAATTGACTAAACTTATCCGCTCTTTTGTTAAAACACTTAATTATATCCTCTTTAGAATTTTCTCTATGCATTAGCTTATCTACGTCATAAACTAGATCCATTACACCTGTATTATTTTTACTAAATCTTCTAAAGTTATTTACTAAAAATCTAATGTCATTCATAAACATTCGTTGATTGTATAAAAAGTCATCAATACTATTTGATAAAAGTGTTAAGTTGTTTGTATCTATTTTTTATTTATTAAGTTGTTAACAAATAGCATCTCTTTTACATCCTCATCTATTTTTAATTCTAATCTACCTAGTTCATATAATTTTGAAAGTACTTTTTCATTTATCATTATAGATTTTCAATATCTTTTTTAGTTATATCTCTCATTTTATAAGGTAATATAACTTTATTTGCATATAATGCAATTAAAGTACCTATAACAACAAATACTAGTCTATTTATAGATATCATCTCTAAACTACTCGTCATAGCTGCTGCACCTAATGCAGATATTGTTGTACATATCATTTGATCTTTGTATTTAGTTTGGAAGTTACTAATATATCCAACTGCAAGTATGACTAGTACTCTAGCTGAATCTTCTTTTATTAAGTAAAATAAAATTTCAAAAATTACCAATCCTATTACAGTACCTACAAGTCTATCCTTACCTTTTACCTTACTAGCTTCAAGATAAGGTTGAACTATAGCTGATAAACTAAATACTAACCATTTTCCATATTCAAGATTGAAAATACTAACTATAAAAACACCTATACTTGTAACAATAGCTCCTCTCAATGCAAAAGTAAACTTAAGAGAATCTTTGCTCATATTATTTTTTAAATCATTTACTCTATCTAATAAATCCGTTACAAAATAATTTTCCTTAATTTTATCTATTTTTTTATCCCTAGAGTCTTTTAAATCATAACTTAATAAATCTGCTGCATCTTTAAGTTCATATATTAAATAATAATTTGGTTCTATTTTATCTGTATCTTTAACATATTCACTTAGTTTGTTTATTAATTCGTCTATGCTTAAATTTTCATTTGTAAAATTATCAATTTCTACTAATAAGTTCTTTACTTCATTTAATGTTTTAAAATAACCTTCATTATTATTTCTATCATCTTTAATTTTACCAACTGTTAAATTAATACTTTCTAAAAATCTACTTATAAATAAACTTTGTATAATTTCAATAGGTAAGTTTATATCTTTATCTATTCTTTTATACATATCAGATACTAAGTCTCTTATTCCTATGTATGTTTTTTGTTTAACTCATTTACAAAATCTAAATTTTTGTTTTCTAATATACAGTTTATTTCCTCACTTATGTACTCTATAGAACTCTTTATTGTTTTTTAGATTGTGTTTTAAGTTTATTTTTATTAGCTAGCATTTGAATTGCCATTATTGCTAATCCACAAAATACAAG
>NZ_JAIXHU010000017.1:0-64689 GCF_025671395.1 Paraclostridium sp. AKS73
CTATCGCAAATTGAACAATGTCTGTTAATACTAATAAAGAGTATTCTATCATTTCAAATCTTACTCCCTTTTTTATTTTATTTTATTTTATTTTTTATCTTTTCTAATTCCTTCTTGAATTCCATGAGCTTCTCTTAAAAAATGTGTACTGTTTAGTTTAACACTTTTGATTTCATTATTTTCAGCTTTTCCTTTTAAAATTCCAAACTCACTTCTTAGATTAGTCATAAATACACCACCTTTTTTTAGATTACAATTAACTTTCCCAATTAATAAAATTAATTTAGTAGTAATTTTTTGAAAAAATAAAAATAAACTTGTACTAGAGTATTTATAATTGGAGGGATGATATGAATAAGAAAATAACTGAGATTAAATCGTTGATATCTAGTTTCTTGTTTTTTGCTTTTACGCTTACAATTGTATTTGGGGTAGTGTATAGCGTAAGGTACATAGGGGAAAATATGTCAAATGAAAAAATGCCAATAAGTAAAGTGGAAACTGATGATAGAAAAATATCTTTAACTTTTGATATAGCATCTGGATCATCTAATATAGAAACTATATTGGATACTTTAGATAAATATAATGTAAAAGCGTCATTTTTTCTAGTTGGAAATTGGGTAGACGAAAATGAAAAAATAGTAAAAGAAATTAGTGAGCGTGGACACGATATAGGAAATCATTCAAATTCACACCCTAATATGAAAGAAATAAGTGAGTCTGATTTAAAAAATGAATTAACTGAAACATCATCTAAAATAGAATCTATAACAGGAGAAAAGACAACTATGTATAGACCTCCTTTTGGAGAATTTGATAACAAGAGTTTAAAGGTTTGCGAAGAATTGGGATACACTGTAGTTAGTTGGGATATAGATTCATTTGACTGGAAGGAAATAGGGCCTAATTTTGTCACAGAGAAAGTTTTAAAAGGAGTTCAACCAGGATCTATAGTTTTATTTCATGGGAATATAAATAATAGTGAACAATACTTAGAAAAAACAATATCAAAACTAAAAGAAAAATATGAAATAGTTCCACTATCTAAGTTAATGTATAATGAAGGTTATGAAGTTGATTCAAATGGAATACAAAAATTAAGAAGTAATTAGATAAAAGTTATAGGCATAAGCCTATAACTTTTATACTATATAAATATTTTACAAACCTTTAAATAGTAAGTATTTTATGTAGAAGGGATATAGTATAATAGTACTTATAAAAATTTTCATTCTAAGGAGGTTATAATGTTTTCTGTACCAGAAACTAAAATAGTAAAAGATGTTATGGGAAAGAACTTTGTTCTAGTGGATGAAAATATAACACTAGGACAAGCTATTGATTTTATTGTAAGTAGAAACGAAAGAGAAATCATGGTTGATAATGGAGACGGTGGGATAAAAGGTATAGTATCACTGACTGACATATGCAAAATCTCTCTAAAATTAAAAAATTACAAAGCTGAATTAGTCAAAAACGTAATGACTAAAAATTTAATAAGTATAGATAAAAATGCAAAGCTAGATGAATGTAGAAATATAATGATGAGAAACAACATAGGGGTATTACCTGTATTAGAAAATGAAAAGCTAATAGGCGTTGTAAATCAAAAACATATAAGAGATTTTTGTATATGGAGTTAGAAGATTATGGAATAACTGTTAAGCATATAATAGGCGAAATAAAAGAAGGAATATGTGCTATAAATACAGATGGAAAAGTTGTTCTTTGGAATAAATTTATGGAAAATAGATATGGAATAAAGTCAGAAGAGATTGTTGGAAAATCCATGGAGAAGTATCTTAGTGGAACTATATCAGCTAGAGTTTTAAGAACTAAAACAAGAGAAAGTGGTATATACAAAAATAATGATAATGAAAATGATGTTTATGGAGTAGTTGATGCAAACCCTATATTTATAAATTCGGAATTTGTAGGAGTTGTATGTACAGAAGTAGACATAACAGAGGCGCAAAAGCTTTCAAGAAAACTTGATAAAGCTAATGATAGATTAAAATACTTAGAGGATGAAGTAAAAAACTTATCAAAAGGAAGTTTTGATAATATATTAGGTAGAAGTTATAAATTAGAAAGAGCTAAGGAAGTGGCTAAAAGGGTTTCGAATACAAATAGTAGTATATTTATATTTGGAGAAAGTGGAACAGGTAAAGAAGTTTTTGCACGTGCTATACATGATTATAGTGAAAGAAAAGGGCCTTTTATACCTGTAAACTGCAGTGCCATACCATCAGAATTATTTGAAAGTGAATTTTTTGGATATGAAGCAGGGGCTTTTACTGGAGCTAATAAAAAAGGCAAAATAGGCATATTTGAATTGGCGAAGCATGGTACTGTATTTTTAGACGAGATAGCAGACTTACCATTAAGTATGCAGGCAAAGCTATTAAGAGTATTGCAAGAAAAAGAAGTAAGAAGAATAGGCGGGGAAAAAACTATAAAAATAGATGCTAGAATTATTTCTGCAACGAATAAGAACTTACAAGACTTAGTTGAAGAAGGGAAATTTAGAGAAGATTTATATTATAGATTAAATGTAGTAGAAATAGATTTACCACCGTTAAGAGAAAGAAAAGAAGATATTTTACTTTTAATTAATAAATTTATAAAAGAAATATGTGAAGAGAACGGTATGGAAGCATTAAGAATGAGTAAAGACGCGGTGAGTATATTACAAAGATATACATGGAAAGGGAATATAAGAGAATTAAAAAATACTATAGAAAATATAGTAGTACTATCTAATGGAAATACAATAGATAAAGATGATATACCTGTTTACATTATTGAGTCAGGGCAGACAATAAGTATGGATGAAGATTATCCATTAGATCTTAACAAGGCAATAAGCAAGTTAGAGATAAAAACTATAAAAAAAGCTTTGGATATGTCTAATGGAAATAAAGCTAAAGCAGCTAAAATACTTAATATACCAAGGACTACCCTTTATTATAAGATTGAACAGTACGACATAGAAGTGACGAAAAATAGACAATAGACGAAAAATTGACTATTATAACGTTTTCAATTTGAAATAGGGAAGTTAGAGAGATGTGATAAAAATAACTATAAAAAAATTGAAATGAAATCATAAAAACGTCGAAAATGTGACGTTTATTCTTAGGAAAACGTAATTTATCGTTGTAATTTGATGAAATTTGGTATAAAATATATGTAGACGTTGAAGAAAAATGTAAAAAACGTGTCGAAAAATGATATTTTATAAACAAATGCGATAAAACTTTTAAAAAAATAATTAAAATAAAATAATTGGCATGATAATTGCTAATAATAAAATGGTGTAAAATAAAAATAGTCAGGGGGTGAAATCTATGATGCTTAAAATAGAATTAAGACAACATGTAGGTGCTCCATGTAATCCTATAGTTGAGGTAGGAAGCGAAGTTAAAAAAGGACAACTTATCGCTGAACCACAAGGATTAGGTGCTAATATACATTCAAGTGTTTATGGTAAAGTTGCTGAGGTTACAGAAACTTCTATAATAATAGAAGCTAATGAAGATCAACCTGATGAGTACGTAAAAATTAAAGATACAGAAAGTAACTTAGAAGCTATAAAAGAAGCTGGAATAGTTGGTGCAGGAGGAGCTGGTTTCCCTACACATGTAAAACTTAATGTAGACCTTACTGGAGGTTGTATCATAGCAAATGCTGCAGAGTGTGAACCGGTACTTGGACACAATGTGGAGTTAATGGAAAATAATCCGGAAATGATAGTTAAAGGATTAAAATACATGCTTGATATAACTAAAGCTGATAAAGCTTATATAGCTGTTAAGCCGAAGTACAAGAAAGCTATAATGGCATTAGGAAAAGCTTGTAAGGATGAAGCAAACATAGAATTGAAATATTTACCAGATATGTACCCAGCTGGTGACGAGAGAGTTATAATAAGAGAATTATTAGGAATTACTCTTGTTCCAGGGCAACTTCCAATAGAAGCTAAAACTGTAGTTTCTAACGTTGAAACTATAAAACGTATAGTAGAAGCTATAGAAGAAAGAAAACCTTTTATAACTAAAGACATAACTGTTGGAGGAAGAGTAAAAGGTGCAGAAAATAAAGGAAAAGTATTTATGGATGTTCCTATAGGAATGCCTATAATAACATATATTGAAAAATGTGGTGGATTTATTGCACCATATGGAGAAATAGTACTTGGAGGACCTTTCACTGGAAGACATGGTGAAGAAGAAAGTCCAGTTACTAAGACTTTAGGTGGAATATTAGTATCTATGCCACTTCCACAAGAAAGCAAGAAATTAGGAATAATAGCTTGTGAGTGTGGAGCACAAGAAGATAGATTAAAACAAATTGCATCTTTAATGGGTGCTGAAGTTGTAGCAGAAGAAAAATGCAAGAGAATGACTGAGGTAATGGTAGATTTAGATGTGATTTACCAGGTATATGCCCAGGTCAAGCAGAAAAAGTTCTTAAGTTAAAGAGTCAAGGAGCTGAAGCTGTATTAATAGGTAACTGCGAGGACTGAACAAATACAGTTATGCAAGTGGCGCCTAGGTTAGGTTTGCCTGTATACCATAGTACAGACCATGTATTAAGAGCTTCGGGACATAGATTATATAGAAGAAAAAAATAATGCTAGGAGGTATTAGAAATGTCAATAACTGTAGAAACAGCTAAAGCTCATGCTAAAGATCCAGCGGTATGCTGCTGTAGATTTGAAGCTGGGACTGTACTAGAACCATCAAATTTAGAAGATCCAGCAATATTCGCTGACTTAGAGGATTCAGGATTATTAACAATAGCAGATGATTGTTTAACAATAGAGCAAGTTTTAGGAGCTAAATTAGTTAAAACTTTAGATGCTTTAACTCCAATAACTGCTGACTGTGTAGAAGGTGTAGTAGCAGTAGCTGAAGAAGCTAAAGAAGAAGCTAAAGAAGAAGTTAAGGAAGAAGTTAAAGAAGTGGCACCAGTTGCTTCTGTAGCTCCAGTATCTCAAATAGCTCCAGTAAATGGACAAACTATAAAGATACATATAGGTGAAGGTAGAGATATAAACTTAGAAATACCTTTAAATGTAGCTCAAGGAATGGGTGTAGCACCAGTTGCTCCTGTAGCTGTAGCAGAAAAAAATGCAGAAGCTGTAGAAGTGAATGTAGCTGAGCCAGTTCAAGAAGCTAAAGCGATAAGAAGTTTAACTAAAAAACATTTTAAAATAGAAAAAGTAGTTTTCGCTGAAGAAACAAAAATAGAAGGAACTACTTTATACTTAAGAACTCCAGAAGAATTAACTAAAGAAGCTATAGACTCAGAAGAGTTAGTTATGGATATGAAGCTTGAGATAATAACTCCAGCTGAATACAATAAATATAGTGAAACTATAATGGACGTTCAACCTATAGCTGCTAAAGAAGAAGGAGAAATAGGGGAAGGTGTAACAAGAGTTATAGATGGAGTTATAATGATGGTAACTGGTACTGATGAGAAGGGAGTTCAAATAGGTGAATTCGGTTCTTCAGAAGGTGTACTAGAAACTAACATAATGTGGGGAAGACCAGGTGCTCCTGATAAAGGTGATATATTCATCAAAACTCAAGTAACAGTTAAAGAAGGTACTAACATGGAAAGACCAGGACCTTTAGCTGCTCACTGTGCATCTGATTATATAACTCAAGAAATAAGAGAAGCTTTAAAGAAAGCTGATGAATCTTTAGTAGTAGACACTGAAGAATTAACTCAATACAGAAGACCTGGTAAGAAAAAGGTTGTTGTAGTTAAAGAAATAATGGGACAAGGGGCAATGCATGATAACTTAATATTACCTGTTGAGCCAGTTGGAACATTAGGAGCTAAACCAAACGTTGACTTAGGAAACGTTCCAGTAGTATTATCTCCACTTGAAGTATTAGATGGTGGTATACATGCATTAACTTGTATAGGACCTGCATCTAAAGAAAACTCTAGACATTACTGGAGAGAGCCATTAGTAATAGAAGCTATGCATGATGAAGAAGTAGATTTAGTAGGTGTTATATTTGTAGGATCTCCACAAGTAAATGCTGAAAAATTCTATGTATCTAAGAGATTAGGTATGATGATAGAAGCTATGGGTGTTGATGGTGCTATAGTAACAACTGAAGGATTCGGAAACAACCACATAGATTTCGCTTCTCATATAGAGCAAATAGGTAAGAGAGATGTAGCTGTAGTAGGTGTAAGTTTCTCTGCTGTTCAAGGTGCTCTAGTTGTTGGTAATCAATACATGAAGCATATGATAGACAACAACAAGTCTAAACAAGGTATAGAAAATGAAGTATTATCAAACAATACATTATGCCCAGAAGATGCTGTAAGATCTTTAGCAATGTTAAAAACAGTAATGGGTGGAGAAGAAGTTAAATCTGCTGAGAGAAAATGGAATGCTAACGTTAAATTAAATAACGTTGAATTAATAGAAAAAGAAACTGGTAAGAAGTTAGAACTTGTTGAAAACGAGCAAACTTTACCGATGAGTGAAAAAAGAAAGAATATATACGAAAAAGACGCTAAATAGAAAAAGACGTTAATAGGTTATGGAAGGATGAAATGTTATGGATAGATTAAAATATATATCAACTGAAAGAATGTATGAAGGAGTTATAGTAGAGATAACTGACGGTGGAGTCACTATAGACTTAAAAGGCAGACTTGGCCAATTTAAAATACCGAAAAGAATGCTTATAACTGATCATGAACTGAAGATCGGTCTTGAGGTTGGGTTTATGTTAAGTTATCCAGAAGTACTAAGTCCGGAGCCTAATCAAAAGTATGTAGATATAATCGAAAGAAATAAAAAAAACCAAGAAGATTTAGAGAAATAGAAGGGAGAGAAAAACTATGAGCCTTACAACAATAAAAGGACTTCAATCTGAAATATTTGTTCCAATAACACCTCCTCCTGTTTGGACTCCTGTAACTAAAGAATTAAAGGATATGACTATAGCTTTAGCTACAGCGTCAGGTGTTCATTTAAAATCTGATAAGAGATTTAACTTAGCAGGTGACTTTACATTTAGAGAAATACCAGATACAGCAACTACTGATGAGATGATGGTATCTCACGGAGGATATGATAACGCTGATGTTAACAAAGATATAAACTGTATGTTCCCTATAGATAGACTACATGAATTAGCTAAAGAAGGATTTATAAAATCTGTAGCTCCAGTTCATATAGGATTCATGGGTGGTGGTGGAGACCAAACTAAATTCACTGAAGAAACTGGTCCTGAAATCGCTAAAAGATTAAAAGATGAGGGAGTAGACGGTGTAGTTCTAACAGCTGGTTGAGGTACTTGCCATAGAACTGCCGTGATCGTGCAGAGAGCAATAGAAGAAGCTGGTATACCAACTATAATAATAGCAGCTCTTCCTCCAGTAGTTAGACAAAATGGAACTCCAAGAGCAGTTGCTCCACTAGTTCCAATGGGTGCTAATGCTGGTGAACCAAATAATAAAGAAATGCAAATGCATATATTAAGAGATACTTTAGAAGAATTAATAGCTATACCATCTGCTGGTAAGATAATTCAATTACCATACGAGTATGTAGCTCAAGTATAATAGATAACACAGCCCTTCCCTAGCAATAGAGAAGGGCTTATATAAAAAGGTGATATAAATGGAAGAGAAAATACTTAGACGTTTAGTGATTAAACCATTTCATATAAATAATGTTGAATTCAATGAAAAGTTCTCAATAGAAAAAGGTACACTATCCATAAACGATGACTATATAAATGAAATTAAAAATTCGCACGAATTGATAACAGATATAAAATTAGATATAATTAAACCAGGAGATTATAACAAGGAAATTAATACTATTATGGATATAATCCCTATATCTACTAAAGTTTTAGGTAGATTAGGTGAAGGGATAACACACACTCTAACAGGTGTTTATGTTATGCTTACTGGTGTTGATGAAGATGGAAGACAAATGCATGAATTTGGATCTTCAGAAGGTATACTTTCTGAACAAATGGTGTTTGGAAGATATGGTACTCCATCTACTAATGATTATATAATTCATTTTGATGTTACAGTTAAAGGTGGTTTACCATATGAGAGAAAACTTCCGATGATGACATTTAAGGCATGTGATACTTTTATACAAGGTATAAGAAATGTTTTAAAACAGAAAGACGGAAGAGATGCTACAGAAATTCGTGAATATTTTGACAAAATTAGACCTGACGCTAAAAAAGTGGTAATAGTAAAACAAATAGCAGGTCAGGGTGCAATGTATGACAATCAATTATTTTCTCATGAACCAAGTGGTTTAGAGGGAGGTACATCCATTATTGATATGGGAAATGTACCAATGATAATATCACCTAATGAATACAGAGATGGCGCCTTGAGAGCTATGACTTAATGAGGTGAGATAATGGGTATAGGACCATCAACTAAAGAAACATCATTACATCACTTTAGAGATCCGCTTCTTGATATAGTTAGTAATGACAAAGACATAGATCTTCTGGGGATAGTAGTAGTAGGAACACCTCAGGACAACAAAGAAAAAGAATTTGTTGGACAAAGAACAGCTGCATGGCTAGAAGCTATGAGAGCTGATGGTGTCATAATTTCATGTGATGGGTGGGGAAACTCACACGTAGATTATGCTAATACTATTGAAGAAATAGGAAAAAGAGAGATCCCAGTAGTTGGACTTACATTTAATGGGACGCAAGCTAAGTTTGTAGTTACAAATAAATATATGGACACAATAGTAGATTTTAATAAATCAGACAAGGGGATAGAAACAGAAGTTGTCGGAGAGAACACTGTAAGCGAGTTAGACGCAAAAATCATTAGCCTTATTAAAATTAAAAATGCAAAGAAATAATAAAAAATAATAATATAGGGGGCCGTAAAATGAAATTTTCAAGAAGTATACAAGCGATAGATTCTCATACAATGGGAGAACCAACAAGAATAGTAACAGGTGGAATACCTAATATAAAAGGAAAAACTATGGCTGAGAAAAAAGCGTTTTTAGAAAATAATCTAGATCACTTAAGAACAGCTATAATGCTAGAGCCAAGAGGACATAATGATATGTTTGGTTCTATAATAACTCAACCTTGCAACGATGAAGCAGATTTCGGAATAATCTTCATGGATGGTGGAGGATACCTAAATATGTGTGGACATGGTTCAATAGGAGCTATAACAGCGGCAATTGAAACTGGTATGGTAGAAATGAAAGAGCCTACAACTCATGTAGTTATGGACACTCCAGCAGGAATAGTAAGAGCAGATGCTAAAGTTGAAAACGGAAGAGTTCAAGAAGTTTCTATAGTAAACGTACCTGCATTCTTATACAAAAAAGATGTACAAATAGAGATGCCTGAAATAGGAACTGTAACTTTCGATATATCTTTCGGAGGAAGTTTCTTTGCTATAGTTAAAGCTAGTGAGTTAGGATTAAAAGTTGAGCCAAGTAATGCTCAAAAACTAACTGAAATAGGTTTAAAAATGAGAGATATAATAAACGAAACTATAGAAATACAACATCCAGAGTTATCTCATATAAAAACTGTTGACTTAGTTGAAATATATGACGATCCAACTCATCCAGAAGCTACTTATAAAAACGTAGTTATATTTGGACAAGGGCAAGTAGATAGATCTCCATGTGGAACAGGAACAAGTGCTAAGCTTGCAACTTTATACTCTAAAGGAGAATTAAAAGAAGGCGAATTATTCGTATATGAAAGTATATTAGGAACACTATTCAAAGGAAGAATAGTTGGCGTTGATAAAGTAGCTGATTATGAAGCAATAATACCTGAAATAACAGGAGCTGCATATATAACAGGATTCAATCATTTCGTAATAGATGACAATGATCCAGTAAAATATGGATTTATACTAAAGTAATAAAATAACTGTATAAATTCTAATTAAAATATGATTAAATACTACTTGTAGTATTTAATCATATTTCTATGTAAGACACTTTTTAGTAAAATCATTTAGGAGGAATTATTTGATATGTTAAATTTAGTAAGAGTATTATTAGCAGCTTTTGTTTCATTATTCGGTTTTAACTTCATCAAGGACTTATCAAAAGCTAAAGCATCTAACGGATTTGAAGATGTACCAGCATGGAAACCTTTAGCAACAGGTTTTGTAACGGACTTCTTCGACACTTTAGGAATAGGTTCATTTGCGCCAACAGTAGCAATGATGAATGCTTTAAAAATTAATATACCTGATAAGTTGATACCAGGTACGCTAAATGTATGTCATACAATACCAGTTGTATTTGAAGCATTTATATTTACAACAGTTATAAAGGTTGATTCAATAACTTTAATTAGTTTATTGGGAGCAGCAGTTGTGGGATCTTATGTAGGTGCTGGAATTATATCTAAAATGGATGAAAGAAAAATCCAAATAGTTATGGGATTCGCACTAGTTGTAACAGCTATATTAATGTTATTAGCTCAATTAGGATTAATGCCTGGTGGAGGTAATGCAACAGGATTAACTGGAGCAAAACTTGTTATAGGGGTAGTAGGTAACTTTATATTAGGCGCATTAATGACTGCTGGAGTTGGACTATATTCTCCTTGTATGGCGATGGTTTATTTCTTAGGAATGTCACCAACTGTAGCATTCCCTATTATGATGGGATCTTGTGCGTTACTAATGCCAACAGCAAGTGTTAAATTTATAAAAGAAGGAACATATGCTAAGAAAACTTCTCTATTTATTACGATAGGTGGAGTTATAGGAGTATTTATAGCAGCTAACTTTGTTAGCTCAATGCCTATGGATATATTAAGATGGGTAGTAATAATTGTAATAGCATATACTTCAGTAACTATGTTAAAAAAAGCATTTACTAAGCAAATAGCTTAATAAATTCAATAAGATAAGACTATACCGTATTTTTAAAATACGGTATATTTTTATTTTTGAAATTTAAACTTTTAATCAAATTTATTTTATTAAAGGTGTAATAAAAATGTCCATGCAGAAATATATTTATTATATAGATTTAAGATAAAATATGGTTTAACAATTGTGGGGGGAATAAAATGATAAATTTAAAAGAAGATACTAACATAGTAAATTTAAGAGGAGAACTTGAAGAGGAATTGACATTTAGCCATGAAATATTTGGGGAAAAATTCTATAGCACAAAGATAAAAATACATAGATTAAGTGATACATATGATGTTTTACCTATAACTATATCAGAAAGATTATTGGAAGAAGTAAATTTAAATGAAAATAACTTAGTTGATCTAGTTGGTCAGTTAAGATCTTATAATAAAATATAGATAATAAAAATAAATTGGTTCTAACTGTATTTGCAAGAGAAATAAAAGTTGTTGATGGAGAAGCTAAAGATCCAAATAATATTTTCCTTGATGGATATATCTGTAAAGATCCAATATACAGAAAGACTCCACTAGGAAGAGAAATAGCAGACTTGCTAGTTGCTATAAATAGACCATATAATAAATCTGATTACATACCATCTATAGTATGGGGTAGAAACGCTAAATTTGCAAAAAATTTAAAAGTTGGAGATAGAGTTCAAATGTGGGGTAGAGTACAAAGCAGAGACTATGAAAAGAAACTTGAAAATGGAGAAATAGAGAAAAGAGTTGCATATGAAGTCTCTATATCTAAAATAAAAAATGGATGAAAATAATATAAATTAACATAGAAAGTCAAGGAAAACATTATTAAAAAAATAATTTTAAAATACTTCAAAATGGTTATTGAATAGTTGCTTGGGATTTATTATAATCTATTCTATGATGTAAAAAATGATAATAAATCCAAAAGAGGGGGAGCACTGTGAAAAGCGTAGTACAATGGAATTATGAAGCAAATTATTTTGCACAGGATACCGTAGAAGATATATTAAATGTAATCAAATATGAAATGGGAGAAAGAATCCTATTGGTAGGAAATATAGGTACCCTAGGCAAGAGGTTAAGGATGCTTGGAGCCAATGTAACTATACTTGAAGATAGTGCATACCAAGATATCTGCTATTCTTTAATTCACAATGAAAACTGTAGTGTTGTCAAAGGTTGTTTAGAGTTATTGCCATTTGAAGATGGATTTTTTGATAAAGTAATAGTATTAAATCAATTTAATTATACTCATAACCAAAAGAAAGCATTGAAAGAAATTTATAGAGTGTTAAAATTAAGAGGAGAGGTTGTTTTACAAGACTCTAATTTGCACAAATTTAAAGTTAAACTTAAGAAGTTTAAGCATAGAGTATGTGGAGAACGTATAAAATACTACTACCCACATGAACTTATAAAGACATTAGAACATTCAAAATTTAAAGGAATATTAGAAAATAAAGACTGTGAAAAGTATATTTATATAGGAATGAAAAATGATTAAAAAAGACTGGGGTTAAACCTAGTCTTTTCTTGTAGGAGGAAATTTTATGAAAATACATTATAATTTGATAATTATCTGCATGTTGTTTGTAATATTAGTATCAATACAGTATACTTTAAATAAAATATACAAAACTCTCAATGAAATTAAAGTACTAATGTACAAAGATAAACTAAGGGATGGGAAGTATGATTAATTTAAACTTTATAAGAAAAGATATACAAAACATAGCAGAAGCTATATCGTCTGTTTTAGAAATTGATGTAACAATAGTAGATTCGAGTTTAGTTAGAATAGCGGGTACCGGAACTTATTTTCATAAAATAGGACAACAATTAAAAGAATACTCAGCATTTAAATATTCATTAACTACTAAAAAAGAATTAATAATAGAAGATCCAAAGAGCAATGAGATATGCAATGAATGTTACACTCGTGAGGTTTGTAAAGAGTTTGCAGAGGTATGCTGCCCTATAGTATATGATGATAAGTCTTATGGTGTAATTGGGCTTATAGCTTTTACTAAAGAGCAAGCAGATGTAATTAAATTTAGAAAAGATGATTTAATGAACTTTTTGCATAAAATGGCAGACTTAATATCAAGTAAGTTAAAAGCAGAAATAAAAACTTATGAGGTAGAGTTAGAAAAGAAAAAGCTAAAAACACTGTTAGATAATATGGATAAAGCCGTTGTGTCGTTAGATAAAGATGCGAATATAGAAAAGTACAATTTGAAATTCAAAGAAATTTTTGAAGTTAAAGGTAATATAATAGGAAGTTTTATAGGCGATGTATTAAACTTTGCTAAAGACAATAATTTCAATAATATAAATAATGATAAATCTTGTAGTTTTACATATAGAGGAGCAAAGAAGGAATTTAAAGGAATCTATAATATAAAGCCGATTATTTTAAATGAAGAATTAAAAGGATATGTACTGGATTTTATAGATAAAATAGATGCTATAAAAAACTATAACAAGATAAGTAATGATCATAAGATATATTTGGAAAATATAATTGGAAGTAGTTATGCTATAAATAAATCAAAAGAAGAAGCATTGATGGCATCTAAAACTAATTCTACAGTTTTAATAACTGGAGAGAGTGGTACAGGAAAAGAACTATTTGCAAGAGCTATACATAATCATAGTTGCAGAGCAGGAAATCCTTTTATAGCTATAAACTGTGCAGCTATTCCAGATAACTTACTAGAAAGTGAATTATTCGGATATGAGGAAGGTGCATTTACAGGCGCTAAAAAAGGTGGAAGCTTAGGTAAATTTGAATTAGCTGATAAAGGTAGTATTTTTCTTGATGAAATAGGTGATATGAGCTTACACTTACAAGCAAAATTACTTAGAGTATTACAAGAAAAAGAAGTTGATAAAATAGGGGCTAAACACAATGTATCGATTGATGTAAGAATAATAGCAGCTACTAATAAAGACTTAGAGCACATGGTCAGAAAAGGCACATTTAGAGAGGATTTATACTATAGACTAAATGTTATACCTGTAGTTCTTCCAACTTTAAGACAAAGAAAAAACGATATACATTTACTGATTGAATACATGATGAAAGAATACTCTAATAAGCTAGATAAAAATGTACAAGATATAGATTTACAAGCATTAGAATATTTATGTGAATATAGCTGGCCAGGAAACATTAGAGAGTTACAAAATGTTATAGAGTATAGTGTTAATAGATGCGAAGGAAAGATTATAACATTAGATAATTTACCTAATAGAATAAAAAACGCAAATTCAAATGAAGATCAAATTATAGAGTCTAATGAAAATATAAAAACTTTAGACGAGCTTGAAAAGAAAGAAATAATAAAAGCATTAGAAAAATATAAAGATTATAAAAAAGATAAGGATTTAGCTGCAAAAGCTTTAGGTATATCTAGAGCTACTTTATATAGAAAAATAGAAAGATATAAAATAGTCTCAAAATGATACTTAATCTCATTTTGAGACTATTTTTTCGAAATGAGATTAGAATGATAAAAAATTATTTTTCTAAATTGTAAATAAAGCCATTTCAAGGGTTTAAAAAATAATAAAAGTTGGCATACTTCTTGCTTTATAAATAAGACATAAATATTATAGCTATCAGGAGGAAAACACAATGAAAAATTTACAAACAAAATTAGTTAATATATTAAACGCAGAAGTTAAACCAGCTTTAGGTTGTACAGAACCAGTAGCAGTAGCATTAGCTTGTGCTAAAGCAAAAGAAACTTTAGGTGAAGAAGTAGTAAAATGTACAATAGGTCTTAGCCCTAACGTATACAAAAATGGTATGTGTGTAGGTATACCAGGAACTGAAAGATTAGGATTAAAAATATCTGCAGCAATGGGACTTATAGGTGGAAAATCAGAAAACGGATTAAGAGTTTTAGAAACATTAACAAAAGAAGATGTTAAAGTTGCAGAAGACTTCATGGATAACAACGATATAAACATATCACCAATAGATACAGAAGAAAAAGTTTATATAGAAGTTGAATTAGAAGGTAAAAACAACACTGCTAAAGTTGTTATAAGAACTAAACATGACAACATAGTATTTGTTGAAAAAAATGAAGATGTATTAGTAAGTGAAGAAGTAGTTGAAGTTGCAACTACAGCAGAACCTAAAGAAAATATATTAGATACTATAACAATAAAAGAAATAGTAGAAGCTATGGAAACTGTAGATTTTGAAGAAATAAAATTCTTATTAGACGGAATAACTATGAATGAAGAGATAGCTAAGTACGGATTAAATGAAAAAGTAGGAGTAGGTGTAGGGTTCGGTATAAAGAAATCTATTGAATCAGGATTATTAGGTGATGACTTAATGAACTACACAATGATGATAACAGCAGCTGCATCTGATGCAAGAATGGCTGGAGTTAAATTACCAGTTATGAGTTCTAACGGAAGTGGAAACCACGGTATAACTGCTATACTTCCAATAGTTGCATACAATGATAAATTCCCTCAAAGCGAAGATAAATTAGCTAGATCATTAGCAATATCTCACTTATTAACTGCATACGTTAAAAACTACACAGGAAGATTATCTGCAGTATGTGGATGTGGAGTTGCAGCAAGTATAGGAGCTACATCAGGATTATCTTGGTTAATGGGATGTAATGAAACTCAAATAGAAGGTGCTATAGAAAATATGGTAGCTAACTTAAGTGGTATGATATGTGATGGAGCTAAGGCTGGATGTGCATTAAAACTTGCATCAGCAGCATCAGCAGCAGTACAAAGTGCTATAATAGCTAAACAAGACTGTATAGTACCTCCAATGAACGGAATAGTAGGAACTGGAGCAGAGCAAAGTATACAAAACTTAGGAAGAGTAAGTGATAAAGGAATGACTACAACTGATAAGGTTATAATAAGAGTAATGGACGACATGAATAAAGCTAACTAATATTATATTTACCCCGTTGCAAAATTGGTAAATCTCCTATAAAATAGATATACTATAACATTTCGGAGGTTGTAACATGGATATAGAAACTAAAAAATGGGAAGTATTATGTTCAGAAGAACAAATACAAGAAAGATTAAAAGAATTAGGAGCACAAATATCTAAGGATTATGAAGGAAAAAAATTAATGGTAATATCACTGTTAAAAGGAAGCTTCATATTCTGCGCAGACTTAGTAAGACACATAACAGTACCTGTTAAAATCGGATTTATGACTACTTCAAGCTACGGGCATGGAGAAAGCAGTACTGGTCAAGTTAACATGGTAGCAGATATAAGTGATGATATAGAAGGATATGATGTTTTAGTTGTAGATGATATAACAGATACAGCTCTTACAATGAACTTTGTTATGGGTCACTTAAAAACTAAGAACCCTGCTAGTATAAAATGTTGTGTTCTTTTAGATAAACCAAGTAGAAGAAAAGTGGAATTAGTTCCTAACTACTGTGGATTTGAAATAGAAGATAAATTTGTTGTAGGATACGGATTAAACTTCGGAGATTACTACAGAAACATACCTTACGTATTTAACGTTACTAACGAAGATAGATAAAAAAAGATTGGGATTTTCCCAATCTTTTTTATGCTTAAATAAATTATATTAAACAAGGCATTAATAACAATAGTTTTAAAAAACTTAGGCACTAATAGCAATACAAAGCGCATATATATTGGGTATAATAAAAACATATAAATTGATAATAAAGGAGATTTGTATGAATAATATATGTAATATAAAAGAGTGCATGAAAAATAATAGAAAAGAATTACATGTACTAGCTGAAATAGGAAATCAAGAGTTTAAAACTAGTAAATATATAAAAGATTATTTAAATAATATAGGTGTAGAATATGAAGAAATGTTAGACACTGCCGTAGTTGGAATTATAAAAGGAAAAAATCCTAAAAAAACTATAGCTTTTAGATCGGATATGGATGCTCTTACATTAGGGGAAAAAGCTATGCACTTATGTGGGCATGATGGACATATGAGTATATTACTTGGATTAGTAACATATTTAAATGAAAATAGAGAAAATCTGATGGATGATATAGTATTTATATTCCAACCAGCAGAAGAAGGTCCAGGAGGAGCTAAACCATTAATCAACGCAGGTATAGTAGAAAAGTATAAAATAGATGAAATATATGGGCTTCATATATATCCAGAAATACCTGAAGGTTATGTAGGGACTAGACCAAATTACTTCTTAGCTCAAGTTGGAGAATTAGACATAGATATTATTGCTAAAAGTGGTCATGGAGCTATGCCTCAAAATGGAATAGATGGAATAGTTTTAGCTTCTAGCTTTATTAGTAGCTTACAAACAATAGTATCAAGAAATATAAGTCCACTAGATAATGCTGTACTTACTATAGGTAAGATGCATGGAGGGACTAGAAGGAATATAATAGCTGAAAATATTAGAATAGAAGGTACTATAAGAGCTTTTAAACCAGAAGTATATGAAACTATTAAAGAAAGAATTAGAGAACTAGCTAAAGGATATGAAGTAGCTTACAACTGTAAGATAGAAGTAGAAATAAGAGATGACTATCCAGCTGTTAATAATAATGAAGCTTTATTTGAAGAGTTTGAACAGGCAATAGGAAGCGATAAACTTATTAAACTAGAACCTATAATGATATCAGAAGATTTTTCTTACTATCAACAAGTTCTTCCAGGGTTATTCTTTATGCTAGGGGCAAGAAATGAAGAAAAAGGATTTGTAAATGGACTTCATAGTTTAAACTTTAATTTTGATGAAAATATATTAGGCAATGCCTTAGATGTATATATCAAATTATTAAAACATAAAAAATCAATATTATAATACTAAATCACTCCTCAATTTTGTATAAATTTTGTTCATATGACAAAAATATAAAATAAAGGAGTGATTTTTATGAATTATAAAGATATTGATATAAATAAACCAAGAGAGAAAAGCGCAACTAAGAAAAAGAAAATATTGACAGATGATGATATAATGAAATATGAGATAGCATCAGAACTTGGTCTAATGGATAAGGTTTCTGAGCTTGGTTGGGGAGGTTTAACAGCCAAAGAAGCAGGGCGTATAGGTGGTACGTTGACATCTCGTAAAAAGAAAAAGAAAAAAATGGAAAGGAGAAAATAAAGACGATGGATCAGTATAGAGATTTTGCATTTGTATATGATGAACTTATGAATGATGTTGATTATGACAAATGGGTTAAATATATAGAAGATATAGTAGACAACGAAAATGTAAAAGTTAAAAATATACTAGAATTAGCATGTGGAACAGGAAATATAACTATTCCTTTAGCTAAAAAAGAATACGATATAGCTGGAATTGATATATCTGCAGAAATGTTAGGTGTAGCTAGAGAAAAAGCTGAAAAACAAGGAATAGAGCTTGTATTATTACAACAAGATATAGCTGAACTTGACTTTGATATAACAGGTTTAGATTGTGTTTTATGTGCTTGTGATGGATTCAACTATATAACTTATGATGATGATTTACAAAATGTTTTTGATACAACTCATGAGTTATTAAAAGAAAATGGAATATTCATATTTGACATAAGTTCATATTATAAATTAGCCAATATATTAGGTGGTAATATATATGGTGAAAATAGAGAAGATGTATCTTATTTATGGCAAAATTATTTTGATACAGAAGAAAACTTATTAGAAATGGAATTAGCATTTTTCATAAAAGGTGAAGATGGAAGATATGATAAGTTTGAAGAGGTACATCAGCAAAGAGCGTATACAGAAGATGAAATAGTAGAAATGCTTCAAGAATCAGGTTTTAAAGATGTAAAAGTTTATGGAGACTTTACATTCAATAAACCAAAAGACGATTCGGAAAGAGTATTTTTTGTTTGTAAAAAATAGACATAAAGTTTTAATGTGATTGGAGGAAAATATTATGAAGGATTATGTTTTAAGAGCAACAGCTGGAGATGGACAGGTAAGAGCTTTTGTTGCAACTACTAGAAATATGGTAGAAACAGCTAGAGATCTTCATAAGACAAGTAAAGTTGCTACAGCTGCTTTAGGAAGAACACTAACAGCAACATCTATGATGGGTCTTATGATGAAAAACGATGGAGATAAAATAACAGTTATAATAAAAGGTGGCGGACCTATAGGTAGTATATTAGCTACAGCTAACTCTAAGGGGATAGTAAAAGGGTACGTTGATAACCCAAATGTTGTAGTAGAAGATTATGAAATGGTAAGTTAAATGTTGCAGCTGCTGTTGGAAGTGAAGGAACAGTAAGAGTTACAAAAGACTTAGGATTAAGAGAACCTTATAATGGTTCATATCCTATGGTTAGCGGAGAAATAGCCCAAGATTTAACATATTATTTCGCAGTATCAGAACAAACTCCATCAGTAGTAGCCCTAGGAGTATTGACAAAAGAAGAAGAAGTTGAATATGCAGGTGGATTTATAGTTCAATTAATGCCAGATGCAACTGAAGAAACTATATCAAAATTAGAGTTTAACGTTGCTAACTTAGATTCTATAACAAATATGTTAAAAGAAGGAAAAACTCCTGAAGACATACTTAATATAGTACTTGATGGATTAAATCCTCAAATTTTAGATAAGTATGATGTTGGATTCGAATGTGAATGCTCAAAAGAAAGAGTTGAAGGAGTTTTAATATCTATAGGACAACATCAATTAGCTGAAATAATAGAAGAAGATAAAAAAGCTGAAATAGGATGTCAATTCTGTAACTCAAAATACATGTTTGATGAAGATGAATTAAAAGCTATATTAGATAAAATGAACAAGTAATGAAATAATAAATAAAACCCTTTTGCATAAGAGTCATACCAAGTGGTAGAATATATTTATGCGAAAGGGTTTTTGGATTGAAAAAATAAAAGCGGGGTGAAAAATTTGAACTTTAACAACAGGCTAGAATTAACTCAATCTCAAAAGCTGGTGATGACTACACAGCTAAAACAGTCATTAGCAATACTCAATATGAGTAAAGTTGAATTAGAAGAAGAGATAAGAAAAGAATCAGAGGAAAATCCCTTATTAGATATAGAACGAAAAGAGGAAATAGACTGGGAAGCTTACATAAAAAATATGGATACCGGATATAAAAGAGAAGTAAATTATAATCCAGATAATGATTTAAATCTAGAAAATATGATAAGGGAAGATGTTAATTTATATGAACACTTAAGTCTTCAAATAGGATTATACAAAATTAGTCAACTAGAAAAAGAAGTTTGTAATTACATAATTGATAGCTTGGATGAAGATGGATATCTAAGATTTTCAGAAGAAATAATGTTGAACGAGTTAAAAGAGTTAAATGTAGATGAAAATACATTTTTAGAGTGTTTAAAAAAAGTTCAACAGCTAGATCCTATAGGAGTTGGAGCTAGAGATTTAGTTGAATGTCTAATTTTGCAAATTGAAAATGCAGGAGAATATGACGAAGATTTAATAAATATAATCAAAGAAGATTTAGACTTAATAGCTTCTAATAAAGTTAAAGAAATAAGCAAAAAACACAAAATTCCAATGCAAAGATGTGTTAATCTAGTCCACAAAATTAAGTCATTGGATCCTAGACCGGGAAGATTGTGTTGCAGTGAGAAAACGGTATACGTGCAACCTGATGTTATAGTTGAAAAAATTGATAATGAGTTTATAGTTTATAAAAATGAAAAAGATTCTTATATGTTAAAGATCAATAATTTTTACAAAGAAGTACTTAGAAATACATCATCAGACAATGATGCTAAAGAATTTATAAAATCAAAATTAAATTCTGCTACTAGCTTGGTAAAAAATATACAAAGCCGAAACCATACAATACTAAAAATTGCAGAAACAATAGTTTCTTGCCAAGAAGAATTTTTTAATAAAGGACCACAATTTATAAAACCACTAAAATTAAAAGATATAGCTCATATAATTGACTGTCATGAATCTACAGTAAGTAGAGGAGTAAATGGAAAATACATGTTAACTCCATTTGGAGTATATGAATTTAAATACTTCTTTAGCAGTGCCATTGAAACACAAAATGAAGAAATGGCATCTAGCACCAGCATAAAAAAATAATAAAGGAAACAATAAAGTCTGAAAATAAGAAGAAACCGTTAAGTGATGAGCAACTATCTAAAATTTTAAAGGAAAGCGGAATTTCAGTAGCTAGACGTACTGTAGCCAAGTACAGAGAAGAGTTAAAGATACCTTCATCTAGTAAAAGAAAAGAGTATTAAAATAATTAAATATAAAAAAATTTTAAAAACTATTGAAATTAATAAGGATTTCCTATAAAATAAAATTAACTTGTGGGACTAAAATATGAACAAGGGACAATAAATGTCCCTTAAATAAGAATTATATTGAAGGAGTAACTTTTAATGAATGACTTAATTAATATACAAAAGAAACTAATTCCACAGGTAATAGAAATTATGGAAAGAAGATATTCTATATTAAGACAGATATCTTTAAGTGAACCTATAGGAAGACGTACATTATCAAATATGCTAGAGATTAGCGAAAGAATAGTTAGATCAGAGACAGAAGTCTTAAAAGAGCAAAATCTAATAAATGTAGCTGTTTCAGGAATGACGGTTACAGAAGAAGGATTAGATCTTTTAGATCAACTAAAAGATATTATGAATGATGTTATGGGTCTTTCACAGCTACAACATAGAGTTAAAGAGAAATTGGGAATTAAAAAAGTTATAATTGTTCCTGGTGACTTTGAAAAGAATGAGAGCTTATTAAAAGATGTAGCGAAACAAGGTGCTGAATACTTCTTAAGTATACTAAAAGACAACAGTGTCGTAGCAGTAACAGGTGGAAGTACTATGCTAGAATTTGCCAACAGTTTAAAAAGCGACAAAAAATACAATCAAACGACTATAGTTCCTGCTAGAGGAGGGGTCGGAAAAGATGTAGAAACTCAATCAAATAACATAGTAGCTATATTAGGAAAAAATTAGGAGCACATTACAAATTACTTCATGTACCAGATGAACTAGGTGTAGAAGCAATGAAAACGCTTAGTTTAGAACCAGAAATACACAAAACATTAAATTTTGTTTTAAACACAGATATACTTGTATTTGGAATTGGAAGAGCAGATGAAATGGCTACAAGAAGAAAATTACCAAAAGAGCAAGTTGAAGAAATTTTATCTAAAGGGGCTGTAGGTGAAGCATTTGGATATTATTTCAACAAAAATGGTGAAATAGTATATGAATTAAATACTGTAGGAATAAAATTAGAAACATTTAAATCTGTAAAAAATAACATAGCAATATTTGCAGGATCAAGTAAAGCAGAAGCGGTTACTGCAATATCTAAGTTAAATGATAATATGGTTATAATTACAGATGAACAAAGTGCTTATAAAATATTAGAAGTAAATTAGTTAATAACTAGCAAAGCTAGCTAAATATATACACATTTATATTAGGGAGGCAAACATAATGGTTAAAGTAGCAATTAATGGATTTGGAAGAATAGGTAGATTAGCTCTAAGAAGATTAATGGAGCAAACAGATAAATTTGAAGTAGTAGCAATAAATGACTTAACAGACGCTAAGACATTAGCTCACTTATTCAAATATGATTCAGCTCAAGGAAGATTTAATGGTGAAATAGAAGTTAAAGAAGGAGCTTTCGTAGTTAACGGACAAGAAATAAAAGTTACTGCTGAGAGAAACCCTGCAGACTTACCTTGGAAAGAGTTAAACGTTGATATAGTATTAGAGTGTACTGGATTCTTCACTTCTCAAGAAAAAGCTGGTCTTCATTTAGAAGCTGGAGCTAAAAAAGTTGTTATATCAGCACCTGCAACAGGAGACTTAAAAACAGTAGTATTTAACGTTAACCATGACATATTAGATGGAAGCGAAACAGTTATATCAGGGGCTTCTTGTACAACTAACTGTTTAGCACCAATGGCTAAAACTTTAAATGATAAATTCGGATTACAAAAAGGATTCATGACTACAATACATGCATACACTAATGACCAAAATACTTTAGATGGTCCTCATGCTAAAGGAGACTTAAGAAGAGCTAGAGCTGCTGCTTCTAACATAGTTCCTAACACTACAGGAGCTGCAAAAGCTATAGGTTTAGTTATACCAGAATTAAAAGGTAAATTAGACGGAGGAGCTCAAAGAGTTCCAGTTATAACTGGTTCTTTAACTGAATTAGTTTGTACATTAGATAAAAAAGTAACTGTAGAAGAAATAAATGCTGAAATGCAAGCTGCATCTAATGAATCTTTCGGATACACTGAAGAGCCATTAGTATCTTCAGACATAGTAGGAATAGAGTTCGGATCATTATTCGATGCAACTCAAACAAAAGTTATGGAAGTAAACGGAGAGCAATTAGTTAAAGTTGTTTCTTGGTATGACAATGAAATGTCTTACACTTCTCAATTAATAAGAACTTTAGGATACTTCGCTAACTTAGCTAAGTAATTCGTATAAATAAAAATATACAGGCTTTAAAAAAGTCCGGGTTTGTAGTTTAACACTACGGGCTCTGGACTTTTTTACGATTATAGATCGTACTAGACAAAAATTTGATTATAAATCAGCAAAAACAAGTATATCAAGAAAAGTAAATTTTTATAAATGTGACATACTTTATTGGTCAAAAAGCATAAATATGATATACTGATTTGTGGAAAACATTTTTTGAGAGGAGATAGTACCATGTCAATGCTTAATAAGAAAACGATAGAAGATATAAATGTGTGCGGTAAAAAAGTTTTAGTTAGATGTGACTTCAACGTACCTTTAAAGGATGGGGTTATAACTGATGAAAATAGATTAAACGGAGCTATGCCTACTATAAAATACTTAGTAGAGAACGGAGCAAAGGTTATATTATGCTCTCACTTAGGAAAACCAAAAGGTGAAGCTAAGCCAGAATTATCTTTAGCACCAGTAGCTAAAAGATTATCTGAAATGTTAGGTAAAGAAGTAGTATTTGCAGCTGACGAAAACGTTGTAGGGGAAAATGCAAAAACTGCTGTAGAAAAAATGGAAAACGGAGATATAGTATTATTAGAAAATACTAGATATAGAAAAGAAGAAACTAAAAATGAAGAAAACTTCTCTAAAGAGTTAGCTTCATTAGCTGAAATATTTGTAAATGATGCATTCGGAACTGCTCATAGAGCTCACTGTTCAACAGTTGGGGCTGGAGAGTTCTTAAATGAAAAAGTTTGCGGATACTTAATACAAAAAGAATTAAAGTTCTTAGGAGAAGCTGTAGCTAATCCAGTAAGACCTTTCACTGCTATATTAGGAGGAGCAAAAGTTTCTGATAAGATAGCTGTTATAAATGAATTATTAGAAAAAGTAGACAACCTAATAATAGGTGGAGGAATGGCGTACACATTCTTAAAAGCTCAAGGATACCAAATAGGAACTTCATTAGTTGAAGAAGATAAGGTAGAATATGCTAAAGAAATGATGGAAAAAGCAAAAGCTAAAGGTGTTAAATTATTATTACCAATAGATAATGCTGCCAGTAATAAATTTGCAGATGTTGCTCCAGTTATAACTGAAGATGCAAACATACCAGAAGGATTCATGGGACTAGATATAGGACCAAAAACTATAGAAGAATACGTAAATACAGTAAATGCTTCTAAAACAATAGTATGGAATGGACCTATGGGAGTTTTCGAATTTGAAAACTTTGCAAAAGGAACATTAGCTGTTGCTAAAACTATGGCAGCTTTAGAAAATGCTACAACAGTAATAGGTGGAGGAGACTCTGCAGCAGCTGTTAACCAATTAGGATTTGGAGATAAGATGACTCACGTTTCTACAGGTGGAGGAGCTTCTCTAGAATTCTTAGAAGGTAAAGACTTACCAGGTATATCAGCATTAGACAATAAATAAGCCTTAAATTTTATCAATAATTATATATATAGCTTACAGTAGATAAATTTGATTTTATCTACTGTAAACAAAAAGTACTATATTCAATTTATAGTAATGGAGGAAGTAAAAATGAGAAAACCTATAATAGCAGGAAACTGGAAAATGCACAAAACTATAGCAGAAGCTGTAGAGTTTGTTAATGAGATAAAAGGAAAAGTAAATAATACAGATGTAGAGGCAGTTATATGTGCTCCTTTCACTTTATTAAAAGATTTAAAGGAAGCTACAAAAGGAACTCCTATAAAAATAGGTGCTCAAAATATGCACTATGCAGATAACGGAGCATTTACAGGAGAAATATCTGCACCTATGTTAAAAGAATTAGATATAGATTATGTAGTATTAGGACATTCTGAAAGAAGACAATACTTCAATGAAACTAACGAAACAGTAAACAAGAAAGTATTAAAAGCTTTAGAAGTTGGAATAGATCCAATATTATGTATAGGTGAAACTTTAGAAGAAAGAGAAGCAGATAAAACTAAAGATGTTTGTAAAGTTCAAACTGAAAAAGCTTTAGAAAATGTAACTGCAGAAGATATGAAAAAAGTTGTTATAGCTTATGAGCCAATATGGGCTATAGGAACTGGAAAAACTGCAACTGCTGAGCAAGCTAACGATGTAATAGCATATGTTAGAGAAGTAGTTAAAGGATTATACGGAGAAGAAATATCAGAAGAAGTAAGAATACAATACGGAGGAAGTGTAAAACCTTCTAATGTATCAGAAATAATGAACCAAACTGATATAGATGGAGCTTTAGTTGGTGGAGCTAGTCTACAACCAGCTGACTTCACAGAACTTGTTAATTTCTAAGGAGTGAAAAAAGACATGAAAAAACCAGTAGCATTAATAATAATGGACGGTTTTGGATGTAGTGAAGTAAAGATAGGAAATGCAGTAGCAAGTGCAAAAACTCCTAACTTAGACAAATTACATGAAAACTACCCTCATACTTTAATACAAGCTAGTGGTCTTGATGTTGGGCTTCCAGATGGACAAATGGGTAACTCAGAAGTAGGACACACTAACATCGGAGCAGGAAGAATAGTATATCAAGATTTAACTAGAGTTAGTAAGGCAATAGAAGATGGAGAACTTTTCAAAAATGATGTCTTATTAGAAGCAATGAAAAATGGGAAAGAACATTCACTTCATTTAATGGGATTACTATCTAATGGAGGAGTTCATTCACATATAGACCATTTAAAAGCTTTAATAAAAATGGCTAAAGAAAATGGTGTTGAAAATGTATATGTTCATGCATTCACAGATGGTAGAGACACTGATCCAAAGAGTGCTTTAACATTCATCGAAGATGTTGAAAAATACATGCAAGAAGTAGGAGTGGGGAAATTTGCATCAGTATCTGGGAGATACTATGCTATGGATAGAGATAAAAGATGGGAAAGAATACAACTAGCTTATGAAGCTATGGTTGATGGAAAAGGCGAAACTGCTACTTCTGCAAAAGAAGCTGTAGAAAAAGCTTATAAAGAAAACAAGACTGATGAATTCGTACTACCAACTGTAATAGTTGAAGACGGAAACCCAGTAGGTCTTATAAAAGAAAATGACTCTATAATATTTGGTAACTTTAGACCAGATAGAGCAAGACAAATAACAAGAGCATTAGTTTGCGATGAATTTGTTGGATTTGAAAGACCATGTATGAAAACTTACTTTGTTTGTTTAACTACATATGACATAACTATAAAAAATGTACACGTAGCATTCAAGCCACAAAGCTTAGAAAATACATTAGGAGAATATTTAGCTAAAAACGGTAAAACTCAATTAAGAGCTGCTGAAACAGAAAAATATGCTCATGTTACTTTCTTCTTTAATGGTGGAGTTGAAGAACCAAACAAAGGTGAAGATAGATTATTAGTACCATCTCCAAAGGTTGCAACATACGATTTACAACCTGAAATGAGTGCTGATGAATTAACAGAAAAAATGTTAAAAGCTATAGATGAAGATAAATATGACTTTATAGTACTAAACTATGCTAACCCAGATATGGTTGGACATACTGGAGTTATAGAAGCAGCAGTTAAGGCTGTAGAGGAAGTTGATAAATGTGTTGGACAAGTTACAAATAAAGTTTTAGAAAAAGGTGGAGTAGCTTTAATAACAGCTGACCATGGTAATGCAGAATTAATGCAAGATCCAGAAACTAAAACAACTATAACTGCGCACTCAACTAACCCAGTACCATTTATGGTTGTTGGTGATGAATACAAGTCTTCTAAACTTAGAGAAGGTGGAAGATTATCTGATATAGCGCCAACTGTACTTGACATAATGAATTTACAAAAACCAGAAGAAATGACTGGAGATTCATTAATACAAAAGTAATGTAATTTTACAAAAGATTACATTAAATACTATTAATTACCAATATTTATAATATAATATAGATATATATTTAAAACTTTAATATATAAACTTGAAAGGAGACATAATTATGTCATTAATCGATTTAGTATACGCTAGAGAAGTATTAGATTCAAGAGGAAACCCAACTGTAGAGGTTGAAGTAGTATTAGAAAGTGGAGTAACTGGTAGAGCTATAGTTCCATCAGGAGCATCAACAGGAGCTTTCGAAGCAGTTGAGTTAAGAGATGGAGATAAAGGAAGATACTTAGGAAAAGGTGTTGAGAAAGCTGTTGACAACGTTAACGAAATAATAGCACCTGAATTAGAAGGTATGGATGCAACAGACCAACCTGGAATAGATGGATTATTAATAGAATTAGATGGAACTCCAAACAAAGGTAAATTAGGAGCGAACGCTATATTAGGTGTTTCTATGGCTGTAGCTAGAGCTGCTGCTGAAGAAGTTGGTTTACCATTATTCCAATACATAGGTGGAGTAAATGCTAAGCAATTACCAGTTCCAATGATGAACATACTAAACGGTGGAGAGCATGCTGATAATAACGTAGACGTTCAAGAGTTCATGATATTACCAGTAGGTGCTAAATCTTTCAGAGAAGGATTAAGAATGGGAGCAGAAGTATTCCATTCATTAAAGAAAGTTTTAGGTGAAAATGGATTAGCTTGTGGTGTTGGTGACGAGGGTGGATTCGCTCCAAACTTAGATTCAAACAGAGCTGCTTTAGAATTAATAGTTGAAGCTATATCAAAAGCTGGATACGAGCCAGGAAAAGACGTTATGTTAGGACTTGACGTTGCTGCTACAGAAATGTACAACAAAGAAACTAAAAAATACGTTTTAGCTGGAGAAGGAAAAGAATTAACTTCTGCTGAAATGGTTGATTTATATGAAGATTGGGCTAACAACTTCCCTATAATAACTATAGAAGATGGATTAGACGAAGAAGATTGGGATGGATGGAAAGTATTAACTGACAGATTAGGAAACAAATTACAATTAGTTGGAGACGACTTATTTGTTACTAATACTGAAAGATTAGAAAGAGGAATAGAAGCTGGTGTAGCAAACTCTATACTAGTAAAAGTTAACCAAATAGGTACTTTAACTGAGACTTTAGATGCTATAGAAATGGCTAAGAGAGCTGGATACACTGCAGTTATATCTCATAGATCTGGAGAAACTGAAGATACTACTATAGCTGACTTAGCAGTAGCTGTAAATGCTGGTCAAATAAAAACTGGTGCTCCATCAAGAACTGATAGAGTTGCTAAGTACAACCAATTATTAAGAATAGAAGAGATGATAGGTGAGTCTGCTAGATACTGCGGATTAAACTCATTCTATAACTTAAAGAAATAACCTCAAATTATATAGATAAATGCTAAAAAAGAGTCTTAGTTTACTAAGGCTCTTTTCAGTTTTATAACCTTTCGGTCCTCGGGTGAATATATTAGTTTCGCTTCCAAAGCTGAAAAAATGCTTTAAAGGGCGCTGAAACTAATATATTCACCCTGCAGACATTTTGGAAAAAACTTAAAAACTGAAAAGATGCTTTAAAGGGTGTTGGAAATAAAATATGCACCATTAAAATGAAAGTTTGTTTGAGGTTTGGGAAAGATTATATTTGAACATGATTTATGTTAAAGTATTTGTGAAGAAGGTTATGTTATGGCTATAAATAAAATTAGTAAGAATTTAGCTCAAGAGATAGTGAATGCAGTTAAGGAAGTTGTAGATAAGGATATAAATTTCATTGATAAAAATGGAGTTATAATTGGGAGTACTGATAAGAATAGGTTGAATACATTTCATCAGGCTGGATATAAGGCTGTGAAGACTCTTAGTAATATAACTGTTGAAGATAATTCTGAGTATGAAGGTAGTAAAAAAGGAATAAATTACCCTATAAAAATTAATAAAGATGCAATAGGGGCTATTGGAATAACTGGAGAACCAAGTGAAGTAAGTAAATATGGTTTTTTAGTAACGAAGATAACGGAAATATTTATAAAAGAGCAAGAGCTAAATTATAAATATGAGGCAGATAAGCAAAGAATAAATTATGTAGTTAAGTCTCTTATATATGATAGTATAGAAGACAAAAATGAGATTGAAAGTATTTTAGAGCAATTTGGGATAGGAGTAAATCAAAAGTTTGCTGTTGTACTTATGAAAATCAAGAAGAATCATAATGATAGAGAAGTAGAAATTATAGAAGAAGATATAAGTAAGGTATTTGATTCTATAGGTAATATCTTCAAAATATATGTTTATCCTAATGAATGTATAGCTTTAGTAAATGAGCAAAAGTATGAAAAACTTAAACTTGTTTATATGGATATACTAAATAAATATAAAGATAAGCTAAACGGTGGAGTAGGAAGATTAAAAGATTTATATGATACTCATAAATCATATCAAGAAGCTAGAATAGCACTTCAGTATTCTAAAAAAAATAATAAGATATTAACTTATATAGATGATTTAGATTTAGAGTTAATATTAGAAATCTAGATCTAGAAATTAAAAATCAATATCTAGAAAAAGTTTTAAAGAACTTAGATGATGAAGATATAAAATTATTAGAAATTTATTATAAAAATGATATGTCATTAAAAGCAACATCTGAAGAATTATATATTCATAAAAATACTTTACAGTATAGATTAGAGAGAATTTATCAAAGAAGTGGACTAAATCCTAGATGTTTTAAAGAATCTGTAGTTTTATATATAGCAATAGCTATACGATTATCAAAATTTAATTAAAATAAAAAGTACCATATCAAAATAAAATAGTTTTTGATATGGTATTTTTTATTTGAAGCATTAATGGAATAGCTTTTCAATGGTATAAGTACCAAAATAAAATTAAATAAAGTTGTATTATTTAGTATACGTAACATTCGGTTAGAAAAGCGAATTTGTTATAATGAAAATATCAAAGGGAGGCGACAAAAATGAAAATAGTAATTTCGATAGATTCGTTAAAAGGAAGTTTAACTTCGATAGAAGCAGCAAATGCAATTAAAAAAGGAATATTAAGTGTTGATAATAAATCAGATGTAGTTATAATGCCCCTTGCAGATGGAGGCGAAGGAACTGTAGAAGCCCTAGTACAAGGTATGAACGGAGAAGAAAAAGTAATAAGTGTAACAGGACCTATAAATGAAAAAGTAAATGCAACTTATGGAATATTAAAAGAAACAAATACAGCAATAATAGAAATGGCTCAAGCGTCAGGATTACCATTAGTTCCAGCAGAACTTAGAAATCCTTTAAATACAACAACTTATGGAGTTGGAGAAATAATAAAAGAAGCAATAGAAAAAGGATGTAGAAACTTCATAGTTGGAATAGGTGGAAGTGCTACAAATGATTGTGGTGTAGGCATGCTTCAAGCATTAGGATTTGAGTTTTATGATGAAAACGATAACTTAGTGGAACTAGGTGGAAAAGTTTTAAATCAAATAAAAAGAATAAAAACAGATAACAAATTAAAAGAACTAGATCAGTGTAATTTCAAGATAGCATGTGATGTAAACAATCCTTTATATGGTGAAAATGGAGCAGCTTATATATATGGACCTCAAAAAGGAGCAAATGAAGAAATAGTAAAGGAATTAGATAAAGGACTTAAAAACTTTGCAGAAGTTGTGAAAAAAGATTTAGGAAAAGATATAGCTCACATAGAAGGCTCAGGAGCAGCTGGAGGACTAGGATTTGGATTCTTAGGATTTTTAAATTCTAAATTAGAGTCAGGAATAAAAATAATTTTAGATGAAATAAAGTTAGAAGAAGTAGTAAAGGATGCAGATATTGTTATAACAGGAGAAGGAAGATTAGACAATCAAACTGCTATGGGAAAGGCACCAATAGGAGTAGCTAAGTTAGCTAAAAAACATGGAGCAAAAGTAATAGCAATAGCAGGATGTACAACACCAGATGCAGTTAAATGTAATGAAGAAGGTATAGATGCTTATTTCTCTATAGTAAACAAGGCTATGACAATAGATGAAGCAATGAAAAAAGAAAATGCAACTCAAAACATGATTGAATCAACAATACAGATATTTAACCTTATAAAAGCAGTAAAGAACTAATCAAAACTAAAAAATAAGGCGGTGGACGAAGATGGAAGTACAAATAACAACACTAGGAGCAATACTAGGACTTTTATTATCGATAATACTTATAATAAAGAAATTTCATCCGGCTTACAGTTTAATACTAGGAGCAGTAGTAGGTGGATTAGTAGGTGGTGCAGGTCTTACAGGCACAGTAGATGTAATGATGACTGGAGCAAAAGACATAATGCCGGCAATCCTTCGTATAGTAACATCTGGGGTTTTAGCTGGAGTATTAATAAAAACAGGTGCAGCAGCTAAAATTGCAGATCAAATTATAAAAACACTAGGTGAAAAAAGAGCATTATTCGCATTAGCATTATCAACTATGATATTAACATCAGTTGGAGTATTCGTAGATGTAGCAGTTATAACAGTAGCTCCAATAGCATTAGCAATAGCTAAGAAAATAGGATATGCGCCAATGGTTATACTTTTAGCTATGATAGGTGGAGGAAAAGCAGGAAATGTAATATCTCCAAATCCAAACACTATATCAGCAGCAGAAAACTTTGGGGTAGATTTATCATCATTAATGGCAGCAAATATAATACCAGCAATAGTAGGACTTATAGTAACAGTTATATTAGCAAATATGCTAGGTAAAAAATAAAATCTAAAAAATTACAAGAAATAGAAGATGAGATAGAAAATGAAAGTGAAAAGGTAGAATTACCATCATTTATATCAGCAATAGTAGGACCTGTGGTAGCTATAATGTTATTAGCATTAAGACCTATAGCAGGAATATCAATCGATCCACTTATAGCACTTCCAGTAGGAGGTATAGTTGGAGCATTGGCTATGGGAAAAATAAAAAATATTAATGAATACGTAACATTTGGTTTATCAAAAATGATGCCAGTTGCAATATTATTAATAGGAACTGGAACAGTAGCAGGAATAATAAAAGCATCAACATTACAGCAAACAACAATAGCTGTATTAAGCGCAGTTCATATGCCAGCATTCTTATTAGCACCAATATCAGGAGTATTAATGTCAGCGGCTACTGCATCTACAACAGCAGGAGCAACAATAGCATCAGCGACATTTGCACCAGCTATAATAGCATCTGGGGTATCACCATTAGCAGGTGGAGCAATGGTACACACAGGAGCAACAGTACTTGATCATTTACCACATGGATCATTCTTCCATGCAACAGCAGGAGCTACTAACATGAGTATAGGCGAGCGTTTAATGTTAATACCATATGAGTCTTTAATAGGACTTTCAATGACAATAATTTCAACTATAATGTGGGGAATAATACTTTAGGAGGCGACTATGATAAACAATAGAAAAAGAACTAAGATAGTATGTACGCTAGGACCAGCATCAGATAAAGAAGAAATATTAAAAGAGCTTGTAGAAAATGGATTAAATGTATGTAGATTTAACTTCTCTCATGGATCACATGAAGAACATAAACAAAGAATGGATATAGTTAAAAAAGTTAGAGAAGATTTAAATGAACCAATAGCTATATTATTAGATACAAAAGGTCCAGAGATAAGAACAGGAAACTTTGATGCACCTGAAGTATTATTAGAAGAAGCTCAAAAGTTCACTATAACAATGAAAGATGTTATGGGTGATAAAAATAAATGTACAGTAAGTTATAAAGGATTAGCAGAAGATGTAGTACCTGGAGATACTATATTAATAGATGATGGATTAGTAGGATTAAGAGTTGAGGAAGTTCAAGGTGATGAGATAATTTGTATAGTAGAAAATTCAGGAATAGTTAAAAATCACAAAGGTGTTAACGTACCAGGGGTAAAAATAAATTTACCAGCACTTACTCAAAAAGATATAAGTGATATAGAATTTGGTATAGGACAAGGTATTGACTATATAGCAGCATCTTTTGTTAGAAAAGCATCTGATGTTTTAGCTATAAGAGAAGTTTTAGAAAATAATAATGCAACGCATATACAAATAATATCTAAGATAGAAAATCAAGAAGGTATAGATAATATAGACGATATAATAAAAGTTTCTGATGGAATAATGGTAGCAAGAGGAGATTTAGGAGTTGAAATTCCTACAGAAGAAATACCAATAGCTCAAAAGATGATGATAAGAAAATGTAATGAGTTAGGTAAGCCTGTAATAACAGCAACTCAAATGTTAGATTCTATGATTAGAAATCCTAGACCAACCAGAGCTGAAGTGACAGATGTTGCAAATGCAATATATGATGGGACAGATGCAATAATGTTATCAGGAGAAACTGCAGCAGGTAAGTATCCAGTTGAAGCTGTAAGAACTATGGCTACAATAGCTAAGAGAACAGAAGAAACTTTAAATTATAATGAGTTACTTAAAAAGAAAAAGTTAAAAGATGTTAATGTAACAAATGCTATAAGCCATGCTACATGTACAACTGCAATAGATTTAGATGCAGCATCAATAATAACATTTACATCAAGTGGACATACAGCAAGAATGGTTTCTAAGTTTAGACCACAATGTCCAATAATTGCAACTACAGAAGATGAAGGTGTTATGAGAAGATTAGCTTTAACTTGGGGAGTGTATCCTATAAAGACATCTAATGTAGCAAATACAGATGATATGATAGATAATTCTATAAAGGCTGTTACAGAGTTAAATTATTTAAATCAAGGTGATTTAGTTGTTATAAGTGCAGGTGTGCCAACTGGTATATCAGGTACTACAAATATGATAAAAGTTCACTCAATAGATAGGTAGTCCTCGGGTGAATATGTTAGTTCCGCTTCCAAAGCTGAAAAGATGCTTTAAAGGGCGCTGGAACTGACATATTCACCCTTCGGACGTTTATGAGGAGGAAAAGAAGTTTTGCTCCCAAAACTAGAAAGAAGCTTTAAAGAGCGTTAAAACTTATACACTAACCTTTCGGACGTTTATGAGGGGAAAAAGGAAAGTTTCGAGGGTGGATTATTATGGTTAAGATTGGGTAATAATACAACAAGATTGACTTTATAGCTTGAATGTAGTATATTATTATGCTACACTAAAATTATGCTATATTAGTGATTATAAATGTAGGAGGATAGCTATGTTTAATGTATTAATGGGAGTACAGGTAGTAATATCTATAATTTTAGTAGTAAGTATATTACCACAAGATACTAAGAGTGCTGTACCTACTGAATTTGGTGGAGAGGGAACTCAAAGTTACTTTAAACCAAAAGGAAAAGAAGCATTTTTAGCAAGAGTAACTAAAATAAGTGCAGTATTATTTTTCTTAAATGCTATGGCAATACTTTTAGTTAAATAATAAAATTGAATTTATTTTACACATAAGATGACAATTACGATTAACGTAATTGTTTTTTATTATCATATAAAACAGAATTTACCATTATAACCATTTAATGATATAATTTATGGATAATTAATCTTATTGTAATTTATATAAATAAAATGGGAAAAATATTTAGTGAAAGCATAGTATAAAGTAATAACTAAATTAATAGGAGGAAAACAATGGGTGAAGAATTAAAACAAAAATTGTTGGGACTTATATCAGAAGCAGCATACAATCCTCTAAAAAAAGAAGAATTAGCAATGATATTTGATATACATCATACAGAAATGCCTATGTTCTATAACTTTTTAGATGAATTAGTAGAATCTGGGTATTTAATACTTACTAAAAAAGGGAAATACACATCTCCAAATCAGATGGGACTTTTTGTAGGTAAGCTAGTATCTCATAAAAAAGGATTTGGATTTGTAGAATCTGATGAAGAGTATACACAAGATTTATTTATACCTGCTGATAGTCTTAATGGAGCAATGCATAATGATAGAGTTATAGCTGAGATCACAACTCCAGCAACTGATGAAAAAAGAGCAGAAGGTAGAATTATAAAAGTTGTAGAAAGAGCTATAACTGATGTTGTAGGAACTTTCCAAGAAAGCAAAAACTTTGGATTTGTCTTACCAGACAATAAGAAGTTTAATAAAGATATATTTATACCTAAGAAATTTTTCAATGGAGCTAGAGGAAATGACAAAGTAGTTTGTAGAATAACTCAATGGCCAACAGAAGATAGAAAACCAGAAGGTAAAATAATAGAAATATTAGGGCAAAAAGGGGACAGATATGTTGAGATTGCATCTGTAATAAGAGAACATGGTCTTCCTGAAGAGTTCCCTAAAAAGGTATTAGATGAAGCTGAAAAAGTAGCTATCGAAATACCACAAGAAGAAATAGATAGAAGATTAGATTTAAGAGATATGAATATATTCACTATAGATGGTGAAGATGCTAAAGACTTAGATGACGCTGTATCTATAGAAGTATTAGATAATGGAAACTATAAATTAGGAGTTCATATAGCTGACGTTACTCACTATGTAAAAGAAAAGAGTAAGTTAGATAAGGAAGCTTTAAAAAGAGCAACTTCTGTTTATTTAGTTGATAAGGTAATACCTATGTTACCTAAAACTTTATCTAATGGAGTATGTAGTTTAAATCCGTTTGAAGATAAGCTTACATTATCAGTATTTATGGAAATAGACCATAAAGGTGATGTAGTTAAGCATGATATAAAGGAAACGATAATAAATTCAAAAGCTAGAATGACTTATACAGAAGTATCGGATATTCTTGAAAAAGATGATGAGAAACTTAAAAAGACATTTGCTAAGGTAGCTGATGATTTCTTCAATGCTGAAAAACTAGCTAGAATATTAATGAAGAGAAGAGAAAAGCGTGGGGCTATAGATTTTGATTTCCCTGAAGCTAAAATAATATTAAATAATGATGGCGATGTTGTTGATATAAAACAATATGAAAGAAGAATATCTAACAGAATAATAGAAGAGTTCATGTTAATAACAAATGAAACTGTAGCAGAACATTTCTTCTGGTTAAATATGCCTTTTGTTTATAGAGTTCATGAGACTCCTGCACATGAGAAGATAGAAACTTTAAATAAGTTTATATCTACTTTTGGATATGTTATAAAAGGAGATTTAGAAAGTGTTCATCCTAAAGCATTACAAGGTATAATAGATCAAATACATGGTAAGACAGAAGAAAAAGCTATAAGTACTATCATGTTGCGTTCTTTAAAACAAGCTAGATATTCACCTGAGTGTGTAGGTCACTTTGGATTAGCTGCTCAATATTATTCTCACTTTACTTCACCTATAAGAAGATATCCAGATTTACAAATTCATAGAATTATAAAAGAGTTCTTAAACGGTAAGATAAGTCAAAAGAGACAAGATCAATTAGCTCAAATAGTTGATTATGCTTCTACTCAATCATCAGAAAGAGAAAGAGAAGCAGAACTTGCTGAAAGAGATGTTAAAGATATTTATAAAGCTAGATATATGGAAGATAGAGTTGGAGAAGAGTTTATAGGTATTGTTTCAAGTGTAACTTCTTTTGGTATGTTTATTGAGTTAGATAATACTGTTGAAGGTTTAGTTAGACTTGCAGATATGAGCGATGATTATTATATATTTGATGAGAATACTTTCACTATTTTAGGTGAGAGAACTAAGAAAATGTATAGAATCGGTGATGTTGTTAAGATTAAAGTTGAAAAAGTTAATGTAGATTTTAAAGAGATAGACTTTAAACTTCTAGAAAAAATAGAACAAAATTAATTAAAGCTGGGAGAGTTCGAATTATTATTTCTTTCATACAAAGACCTAAAGAGCGCGGTCTTTAAGTATTTCAGAAATAACAAATTCGAACTCTCCCTTTTTATAAATAATCTTTGTTTGAAGGGTGGATGGAATTTAAGTGTTCCGTAAACAACAATTCCAAACTCTCTCTGTTGTATGAAAAAAGAGGGGTGATATGTTTGCTTCTTTCACACAAAGGCCTAAAAGTCGCGGCCTTTAAGTGTTACATAAGCAAACATATCAACCCTTTTTTATGATTGTGATGATTTTTTTGCACATAGTGTTATGTACGTTAGTGATACTCTTAGGATTATATACGCCGGTATTAGGTAATAGTATATATCCAAGTGTTTGTTTATTATTAAGATGATACTTAATAATATGTAGAATAATAAGTCTACGAAGTCTGTTACGTTTAGTACTTTTCTATATAGAATTTCTGGGAAATTTGATGTACTTCTAATTTCTTTCGAAAAGTTATTTTTAATTGATTTAAATGTATCATTTAAAATTTTAAGTATGATTATTAAAAACAGTATCCGTGGTAATACGCTAATTTGATTCACCTACTTTCTTTGAGATTGTTTCAAATACCTTAGCTGCTATTATTTTAAGTCCTGCAAATACAAAAAAGTAATGAAAAATATTAATATAAAAACTTACTATCTCTTAATGATAGTATTGTTATTCCTAGATATGATATATCTTCTAATACAAATAAGGATTTATAGCATTTAGCTGCTTTTTTAGCTAAATCCTCATATTTTAATTTTTCTATTATGTCTTTTTCTATTTGGAATGTATTCATTGTAGCTAAATCATATAGATTCTTTGTACAATAAAGAATAAGCAGTAAAGCACATAGTTTTGAAACCATAATTATTTAACCTCTTTTTAACATTTTGGTAAAAGAGTAGCATAATTGGGTATAAGTTGTATATAAGGATGGACTAACATTGGAAATTTTGGGAGTGAAATGTTATTGATTTTATATACTATGTGTAATATATAACTTGTTTATTACATATAATACTAGTGAATCAAGTTTTAAGTTAACTCAATATTTGTGAGTATTGACTAGTATGGTTATATATGGTATATTTTAAGGTAATTAATGAAGGATAAGGATAAGAGGTGATTTGTATGGCAGGTGTTAAGGTTTTAGCTACTAATAGAAAAGCAAGACATGAGTATTTTATAGAAGAAACTTATGAATGTGGTATCGAATTAAAGGGTACTGAAGTTAAGTCTATTAGACAAGGTAAACTTAACTTAGCTGAAGGATATGCTTCTGTTGATAATTCAGAGGTGTTTTTAAAACAAGTTCATATAAGTCCATACGAACAAGGAAACATATTTAATGTTGATCCTCTTAGAGTAAGAAAATTATTACTTCATAAACATGAAATAAGAAAGCTTATAGGGGCTACAACTATAAAAGGTTATGCTTTAATTCCTTTAAGTGTTTATCTTAAAAATGGTAAAGTTAAAGTTGAACTTGCTTTAGCAAAAGGTAAAAAATTATATGATAAGCGTCAAGATTTAGCTAAGAAAGATGCTAATAGACGTATTGAAAGAGAGTTATCTGGTAGATACTAGATATAATTCCAATGAGATAATATTGCTTTTAAGTTTAAAAAGTTTTATTATATATATAACAACTTAATATTGATTAATGGTGAAAAAAGTTTGCGATAGAAAGTCTCAGGACTATAAAACAACCACGGGGGCGTAATGGTTTCGACGTGGGTTTGGCACTTGAGGCTGCGTGTCGTGTTACTCTGGGTCACGTAAAAACTGGGGAACTTAAAATAAACGCAAACGATAATTACGCTTTAGCAGCATAATGACTGCTCGTCCCGCCTAAGCCCTCCTGCCGGCCAGGCCTGGACGTCATTTATGCAGGGAACTACTTTCGGGGTGTCTCGACCGAGAGTGGACTAATTGGGACTGGTCAATCACAGAGCCTGCCACTGTGCGATGTGTGCGACGAGATTTAAAAATCAGATGGCTACGCACGTAGACGCAGCGAGGAAAGGACTTGCGGACAGGGGTTCGACTCCCCTCGTCTCCACCATTGAAATCCACGAAAATCCTATTGATATAATATCAATAGGATTTTTTATGCTCAAATTTAACAGATTATTATAAAAAATATATATGGATAGTAGATTTTTAACATATTACCTAAGTACAAAATTTATATACAGAGTAAATATTTTTATAAGTCATTATGTATAAATACAATGTTGAAGTAATTTTAAAAAAGATATTTTTTATTTGGGATAAAGTTATAGTGTAAAAGTAATTAAATTTCTATTATAGTTTTTATAAATTAAAATTTAGATTAAACGAAGTATAAGTTATTAAGATTGATAATATTAAAATTTATTAAAGATAAATAATATGGGTTAGAATGGAAATATAATATGAAAAGCTCTAAATAGAAGTATAGAATAGTCATGTAATATATTGTAAAATTAAATATATATAGCATAAAATTGGAAAATAAAACTCAGTAAGTTAAGAAAGATTTATAAAAATTATTAATAATATAAGTATATAAATATAGGGAGAAAGAATGAGTGTACAAATTGTAATACAAGAATCAAGTAATGGGGATTGTATTTGGGTAAGATTTGGTAAGGATAAAAAATATAATATTGTTATAGATTCTGGTCCTGGTGTATTTGCGGGCAAATTTAGACAAATGATAAAGCAAATAAATAGTAATGATGAGACTGTAGATTTATTAATATTGACTCATATAGATGATGACCATATAAATGGATTTAGAAAAAGTATTAATAGTATAGAAGGTAAAGACATTAAACGAATATGGTTAAATGGAGATCCAAAACAGTATTATTTAAATCAAACACACTCTGCCAAAAATGTTGGAGGGTTAGTGAAAGATATACGTAAAAAGCAGATAGAAATAGTCACGCCTATACTAGGAGGAACTACTGAGAAAATAGGAGATTCATATTTAACAGTATTGACGCCTACATATGATGATATGATTAATACATCAAAAACAATTGAAGATTTTACAAAGCATTCTAAATATAGTAAATATAGTTTAAATATTGATGATATAAATGTAATTGATAAATATTATCCAGATAAAAGCCCAACTAACAAGGCATCAATATCGTTTATTCTTTCATATTTAGATAAGAATATAGCTTTTCTCGGAGATGCACATGCAGAGGATATTTGCAACGGATTGATTAAATATTGGAATAAAGGCTCTATAGATATGGTTAAGTTATCTCATCATGGTAGTAAGCATAATACTAGTTGTGAACTATTAGCTTTGATGGAATGTGATGAGTTTATAATAACGAAAAAATCACCTATTCATAAGGAGACAATAAGTAGAATAGTAAGGAATAGAGAGATTGCAAAAGTATATTGTAACTATGACTGGTGGACAAGCACTAAATTTTTTACTAAACAAGACATAGATAAATACTTATCTACAGGAAAGTTGGATATTTCTGTGATAGATAGAAATGGTATTTTAATTTAAGGGTAAAGGAGGTTGAATATGGACCGAATAAAGTGGTTATCTGTTAGATTAGAAATAGAAAGAGAAAATAAAGAACAAGAGAGCATTGGTAGTGGGGTAATATGGAATCCTAAAGATAGTATATTTTCATATATTTTTACAGCAGCCCATGTAGTTGATGACTATATGGATGAGAAGTTAATATTCAATGCTAGATATTATAATGTGGATGGAGAGGAGTCAGTTACAAAACTACACAAAGAAAATATTGCTATTCATAGGGAATATAAAAAATGGGATTGTAGTAAATTTAGAGGCATGAATGATATAGCTGTAATAAAGTGTGAAAGAATCAATTCTAAAAAGATAGACTTTAAGATATCTAGTTCTAATGAAATTATTAAAGATAAAGGTTTAGTATTATATGGGTTTCCGAAGAAACTTGAAAATACAGAACTAAGTATTAATATGAATGAGTATACAGGTAAATTTCATAATATGGTAAATAAGGATGAATCGTTTAAATATAAATTGGATGCAGACAATTCATTGGATGTATCTATGAAAAATGAGGACTTAATAGGTACATCAGGTTCAGGCATATTCTTGTATGAAGAAGAACATATATTTCTAGTTGGGATTCATACACATGGAGTGGGTGAAGATACAACTATGAATATGGTGATAGGAATGAATATAGGGCTAGTGATAGATATATGTACAAATATGGGGTGGGATATTCCAAAGTTGGATACATTTTGTGAGGCTAGGCATGCAGAATGTGATAGTAATACCAATCAAGAGATAAAATCTAAAACATTTCAAATTTCAAGTATTCAGGAGTTTATTAGTGAATATGATTCAAATGAAACTTCGGCACCATTAGAAACTAATTTTCAATTTCGAGATAGTGAAATTAAAGAGCTAATATCATCTATTGGAGAGAACAAAGTCACTGTTGTATTCGGAAAATCGGGTGTAGGAAAAACAAGGCTCGTAGTAGAAGTTATAAAAAAATTACACGAACAAAATAAGTATAATATACTTTGCATACGTAGTAAAGATTTACCTATTTATGAGGATTTAATGATAAATATTTCAATACCGGGTAATTACTTGATATTTATAGATGATGCTAATGAACTAATAGGACTTAAGCATATATTGCATTATTTAGATATGTACAATAGAGGATATAACGTGAAAATTATTATGACAGTTAGAGATTATGCCAAACAGTATATAATGAGTGAAGTTAAACGATTTACAATACCAAAAAATATTGAAGTAGATAGCTTTAGCAATGATGAAATAAAGAAGTTTATTGAAGAAAATTTGGGTATCAAAAATGAGTTATATTTAAATCAAATAGCTACTATCTCGCAGGGAAATCCTAGAATAGCTTTTTTGGCAGGAAGGTTAGCTAAAGATAATCAAAGCCTTAAAAGTATTAAAGATGTAAGTCAGTTATATGAGATTTATTATGGAAGATATATTGATGGTAGTATAATATCTAAAGATGAAAAGGTATGTTTATCAGCAGGAATTATAGCTATATTAAATACAATAAATTTAGATAATTTAGAAAAGATTCAAGAATTACTCAGTTTAGTTAATATAGATAAAGATAAATTTATTAATAGTTTAAAGATATTACATGATATGGAATTTATATCAATACACTTTAATAAAGTTGTTGAAATATCAGATCAATGCCTATCAAATTATATGATTTATTATACTTTCTTTGAAAAAAAACTAATTTCATTTTCAAAAATTTTAGATGTAGGATTTAGGTATTTTAGAAAGGGAATAATTAAATCTATAAATATATTATTAAATATATTTAATTCAGAATATACACGTAAATATATATATGAACAAGTAAATATTGTTTGGACAATCTACGAAGAAAAGGACGAAAAAATATTTTTGAATTTTAAAAGTATTTCATAGCTTCAAGCCTGTAGAGTCATTAATATATATTGAAAATAAGATTAATCAGATGGATATTGAGGAGATTGATTTATTTAAAATAAACTTTGAAAAAGATAGAAGCTATGAGGATGATGATACTTTATCGGTTTTAGGTGGGTTTAAATATAGTGAATATGTATCAGAGGCAATAGAACTTATATTTACATACTGTAAAAAATGTCAAAGTCGAGTAATTAAAGCATCAAATATACTAATAAATAATTATGGAATAAATCATGAATCCTATAGAAATGATTATTATACAGCAAATATAATGGTAAAAACACTTTTGGATAATTGTAATGATAATGAATTAATAGAGAGGTTATTTATTAGAATTTCTGAAAAATTACTGCCTTTATCTATGTCATCAACAGATATAATCAATAACAAGACACTTAACATGTATACGATTACTATAGAATCAACAGAAGGTTCAAAGCAATACAGAAGTATACTATGGGAAAAGCTTATAGAATTAAGCATCAAAGATAAATATAAATATAGTATATTGGATATTATTTCAAACTATTCAAATAATTTGTACAATGAGATAGATAGCAAGGTATTAGAATTTGATTTACATTATATTGAAGAATTATTTGAAAATATAAAACCAGTAAATGCTTTAGAGGTAGCAAAATTATGTAGTCGAATAATTGAGGAATGTAAAAAAAATCAAATTGAAACGAGTAGCAAGTTTAAGAATATAACTAAATGCAATGATGATTATGATGTATACCTAATGTTATCAGAGAGGTATCATAAAAATGGTATTAGTTATGAGGAATCTATTCAAATTAGAAAAGATAATATAAAGTCCTATGCTAGAGCTTTAGATATAAATCATTTAGAGAAAAATGTAATTATCTTTAATGATATTGTTAAGCAATTGCCTAATGAAGAATGGTGTATTAATGATGGAGTTGGTATTTTTTTAGATTACCTAAGCTATAATAAAGCTAAATATTTAAAATTTATAGAACTCTATATTGAGAAAGGTGAAAATTTAAACGTTTATCCAGGACCAATTATAAAACAATTATTTTATTTTATGGGTATAGAAGCTACATTTGAATTTATAAACAGTAATGAGTTTGTACAGAAAAATAAATGGGAGTTTGTATTTTTTGAATCATTGGAATTAGATGTTTTAAATAATTATTGGTCGAATGCATTTCTAGAATACTTAGAAAAAGATAGTGATAAAGATATAAAAAAATCATCATATCGAAACTTGAAATTCTTAGATAAATATGCAACCGTTGATTCAGATATATATATTAAAGCTATAAGAGTTATAAATAATAAGTTTAAATATAGCCCTTTTATTTTATCAATTTATTTACATTTATTTTTCAATGAAAATGTATTTAAACCAGATGAATTACTAAATATGTTTACTGATGATTTAAATCTTCTTCAAGAGATATACTTTAAGCTGACATCGTACGATAATCATATTGATTATTCTGGTATTTATATTAAAACATTTGTAGAGCTAGATAAGTCTTGGATTGAGCAATATATCATTAATATTATAAATAATATTGATGATATAAGATATGATGTACCTGATAGAATTTCAGCTTGTTGGGTAAGTGAAGATTATAAGTATATATTTGATAAGATATTTTATGAAATTGAAAGTAAGTGTTCTTTTTGTACATGGAAATTAAAACCCTTCTTTAGTAAAGTACTGTCTTACAAAGATAAAGAGTCAGAGAGATATAAAAATCAGATAAGCTGGTTAGAGAGTATAATTTTAGATAATTATGATAATGACAAAATAATTTGTATATTTGAGATTATTTCAGAATTAAATGAAGATATTCGAATTAAATGTATATTGCAGTTCTTAAATCTAAATAGTGATTATAGTGTATTCGAGAAACTAGAGCTTGAAGCTAACCATTGGGGTGGTAGCGGAAGTATGATTCCATACATGGAGGAACGGATAAAATTTTACGAATATCTACTGAATCAAGTTAAGGGAGTAAAAATGCTACGACATAGAAAACTTATTTTAGAAAAGATTGATAGGTGGAAAAATATGATAGAAAATGAGCAGATAGTAGAAATTTTAGAAGAAAAATATAACTAAAACATATAGTCATATAAGTAATAATATTAATATAAAACTAAGTATAATAGTAGTGCTTTTCTAGATAATTGTATTTACTATTATATTTGTAAATAATGATGATATAAACTAACTGATAATCTAATTTTTAATATGAAATTGTAACAAGCTTTAAGGTAATGTAAAATAAATATAATTAGATTACGCTTAAATCGTGGGCATTATTCCTGCGATTCGTCTCCACCATTGAAATACACGAAAAGATATTAGTAAATTACTAATATCTTTTTTTACTTTAAGAATTATAGCATGGAGATAGCAGTGTATGATATATTTATATAGATTGAAAATTATTAAAAAATAAATACATGGGGGTGTAATATAATGAGAAACATTGTACCTTTTGAAGATGTATCAGGCTCCGAGCGAAGTCTATAATAAAAACTTGTTTGGAGCCGCATTTAACATAGATACGGCTAATATAGCCATAATAGATTTTGCTCGACTATATACACATAAAAGTAGATAGGGGCAAATGTTATGAAATACGAAAATGCAAATAATATATTACCGTCACACGTTTTAGAGATGCTACAAGAATATATTGATGGAGAATATTTATATATACCAAGAAAACATAACAATAAAAAATCTTGGGGAGAAAAAAGTGGATTTAGAGAAGACCTGAACAATAGGAATAGAGAAATAATTAATGAATATAACAAAGGAAAAACAGTAAAAGAAATATCAAAACATTATTATCTTACAGAACATAGTATTAGAAGGATTATTAGAAATTATAATAAATAACAACAAACTAAGTGTCTTAAAGTTATAAATAAATTACTTAAGACACTTTTTTAGTACAAAAATAACATAGAACTATATATGTACTTAGTGTGATTTGATAGTAAATGATAAGATTAAATATATAAGATAATAAGGAGGCGTAAGTCATATGATAAAAAATATAGTAAATGAAGATTTAAATAGAATAATGGATATATGGTTAGAAAGCACTATAAAAGCTCATGATTTTATATCTAAAGAATATTGGCACAATAGCTATAATACTGTAAAGCATGTATATATACCTATGGCTGAAACATTTGTTTATGAAGATGATAAATGTATAAAAGGTTTTATAAGTATAATAAATAATGAATTTATAGGGGCATTATTTGTTGCTACAGATTATCAAGGTAGTGGGATAGGTAAAGAATTAATAGATTATGCAATAGATAGATACAAAAAATTAAAATTAGCAGTATATAAGGATAATGAAAAATCAGTAGAGTTTTATATCAACAGAGGATTTAAAATAGTAAAAGAACAAGTAAATGAAGATTCAGGATATGGTGAGTATATAATGGAAAAAACTTTCTAAGTGTATTATGTTAAATTTATTTTTAATATAGTATAAGTATAAAAAGAAATTATAATCTAGTGGAGTAGAGTGTGACTTTCTATGTAATTAATTTAATATTTGAATACTTCTATCTCCTTCCCTATTATAAGTAGTTTTGTAATTCAGTGCAGAAATCATCACTTTTAGATTGAAATTTCTATTGTATTTTAATACAAATTAGAGAAGTATTCCGATAAATATTTAATCGTGGTATTATTTTGTGAATCGTCTCAACTATTGAAATACACGAAAAACACATTGATAATTTTATCAATGTGTTTTTTTCTTTTAGAAATTAAAAAAATGCAAGTGAAAAAATTATAAAGGAATCAATAGAAGTATCACTACAAGAAAGATGATTTATGACTAAGATGTTTTGTCCGTATGGTAATAATATATGACCATATAGTTAATAATAGTTGTTTTATTATCATAGTTTAACTATTATGAAGTATATGGGAGGTGGAAAATGAATGTTATAGTTGAGGAACAAGAAGATTTAATTGAAGATCAAGTTGTTATATATTGTAGAGAAGAAAATCAAGAAATAAGAAAGATAAAAGGGTTTATAAAAAATATAAATACGAAACTATGTACATCTCTAGATTTTAAGAAAGTAATGATTACGCCTGACGAAATTTATTATATAGAAAGTGTAGATAAAAAGACTTTCGTATATATAAAAGATAAGGTTTTAGAATGCTCACTAAAATTATATGAGATAGAAGATAGATTTAAGGAATTTTCTTTTTTTCGTGCAAATAAAAGTACTATAGTCAATGTAATGTATATAAAAGATATAAATATATTATTAAATAGAAATTTGCTTGTAACACTTGAAAGTAAAGAAAAAATTACTATATCAAGGAGAAATGTAAAAGATTTTAGAAAATTAATTGGTTGGGAGTGATATGATTGAATAATAATGAGGGTAGTTCAAGTAAATTAAAAGAATTAATGAATGTAATACTATTTGCTTTTTCAGTTATAGGGGCAATTGTAGTACTTGCATATATTTATAAGGATGCTAATGGATTTGATGTTATGCCGCTGGCATTTATAAATAAGGTAATTGTATATGTATCATTTTTTGCTTTAGCAATAATTATATGTTTCACTGATATAATTCCTATAAATATATCACAAAGAACAAAGATAATAGTAACGATTACTGCTTTTTATATTTTAACCATGAACTCACTGAGCCATTATAGTGTAGATCCAATGGGGAGTATTGAAAATTTCATAATATGTACAGTGTGGTACTTTTTTATGGTAGGATGTGTAATAGTAGCGTGGAATATATATGAGACTATAACTTCAAATAAGTATAATAAATACCTTAAGCAATATCAAAATCTTAAGAAATAAAAATTATGAAGCAAATTATTAAAGTGGGAGAATATGAATAAAGAACCCTATCTAAAACAAATCGAGCAAAAGAAAGTTACACAAAGAAAACGTTGACAAAAAAGATGCTATGTTCTATCATAGTAATTGGAATTAGGTAGTAATTGTTTAAGTACAAGCTAAGCTTATTCATTAATAATAGCAGTATCCTAGGAAGGAGTCTGCCCATTATTATGAATAAGCTTTTTTTATACTTAAAAGGAGGCTAATCATGATAATTAATAAAATATTAAACAACAATGTTGTAATTACATCAGATGACAATGATAAGGAAATTATTGTAATAGGTAAAAGTATTGGTTATCAAAAACCAAAAAGGTGATTCAATAGATGAAAATGGTTACGTAGAAGATGATTACAGAATCGATTATTTAAGAGAACATATAAAAGCGATGCATGATGCAGTTTCGATAGATGGAGTAGATTTACTAGGTTACACGACGTGGGGGCCTATTGATTTAGTAAGTGCTGGAACAGGTGAAATGGAAAAGCGTTATGGATTTATATATGTAGATAGAGACAATAGAGGTAATGGAAGTTTAAGAAGAAGTAAAAAGAAAAGTTTTGAATGGTATAAGAAAGTTATAGCTTCAAACGGTGAAGACTTATACTAAATGATAAACAATATTTAATATGGAAACTTATAGTAAATAAAAGCTCCAAATATACTAATTAATATAGCATCAGAGTTATTTAATAACAAATTTAAAATTTCCATACTTCCACCCACTTCCTGTTTGGAAGTAGGTTTGATTCTTAGTACAAAAATTAATTTAAGTGTAAATGCTAGTGAAAAAACACATTGATATAATAGTCAATGTGCTTTTTTATTAGCAGAAAAGTTTAGACATTAACAATATAAATCTTACTAAAAAGTAAGATTTATATTGTTAATGTAAGTTTAAGGTCATGGTATGCAAATTATAGATAGAGTAAATTATATATAAGGAATAGAAAAGGAGATTAAAGTATGAAAAAAATAAGTAAATTAGTTTTAGGAATAGCAGTAACATCATTATTAATAGTGGGAGTTCAAAAAGGAATAAAGTATTACTTACAAGGCCCTCCTAGAGAGTTTAATTCAATATTAATAAGTGGTGAGTTAGAAAATGTAAATAAAGGAAAAGAAATATATAAAGATAACACAAAATATGCAAAGGACTATAAATATAAAATAGTTACGAATACAGAAAAAGTGTTAGATGAAAAAGGAAATGTAGAAGTTGGAGAAAATGGAAAGGAAATATTAGTTGAAAATAAATTCTTAGTAATCACTAAAGATACGGCAAAAGAAATGTTAAAAGATCAAGTATTACGTACGTTAAAAAATCCAGGGAGTGGTAGTATAGAAACTAAACTTCTTGAAAGTATACCAAATATAGATACAGATAAAACTATATACTTTGGAGATGAGAACAAAGATAAGAAATTAGAGATAAATAGAAAAGATATACCTTTAGAGTATGGTAGCTATTCATGGGTAGGATATTATCCATCAGAGCAAGGTAGCTTAATAGTAACAGATAATGAAACTTATAAATCTATAGAGGATAAAGAACAAATCATCAGTTTAATAAAATTTGACAAAGGTAAAAAAGATTTAAGAAATGCTAAAGATAAAGAAGAAATTAAACAAAAACTATCAAAAGCACAAATTACAGAAATAAACTATGCAAATGTAGAAAAATAAAGGGGATAGACTATGGAAATTTTAAGAGTTGAAAATCTAACAAAAACTTATGGTGAAGGCGAAAATAAAGTTGAGGCACTAAAAAATATAAACTTATCAATAAATAAAGGAGAGTTTGTAGCAATAATAGGTGCATCAGGCTCTGGAAAAAGTACATTATTACACTTACTTGGAGGATTAGATAGACCAACTACAGGTAAAGTAGTTATCGGTGAAAAAAGCATATATGACTACAATGATAACGAATTATCAATATTTAGAAGAAGAAAAATAGGTTTTATATTTCAGTTTTTTAATCTAATACCAGTCTTAGATGTGGAAGAAAATATAGAGTTACCAGTTATATTAGATAATGAAAAAGCAGATAAAGAATATTTAGATGAAATCATAAATATTCTAAACCTTAATGAAAGAAGAACACATTTACCGTCTGAGTTATCAGGAGGACAACAACAAAGAGTATCTATTGGACGAGCTCTTATTAATAAGCCGAGTATAATACTTGCAGATGAGCCAACAGGAAACTTAGACTCTAAAAACACTAGAGATGTTATTGATCTTTTAAAATTTACTGCAAAAAAATTCAATCAAACACTTATATTAATAACACATGATACAAACATAGCTACAATGGCAGACCGTGTTATAACTATAGATGATGGTAAAATAGTAAATGATACAAAAACAGAGAACTAATGCATTAGGAGGTGATATTTTTGATTAAAAATTACAAGACAATAAGTAACAGATATATTAAACAAAACAAAAAGCGTACTACATTAACTCTTATAGGTATTATATTATCTTTAGCCTTGATTTCAACAATGGGATTATTTGCAAATGGTACTAAAAAATCTCAAATTGAACAAACAAAACAAAGTCAAGGTGATTCATCTCATATAATGTATAAGACTTATGATGATAATATATTAAATAAAGTAAAAAATAATCCTAATATAATGCATTATGGAAATGTATCTACAGGAAAAGATATAAAATATAATGACATTACGCTACAAGAACAATTTGTTGATAGAGGGGCCAATGAAATATTAAAGTACGGATTAAAAGAAGGTAAAATGCCTACTAAAGAGGGTGAAGTGTGTATAGATGAATGGACTAAGCCACATATTAATTCTAACTTAAAAATTGGTGATAAAATAACTATTGATCAAAATGAATACAAAATTGTAGGTTTCTTAAAAACGTATGAATCTATGCAACGTAACAAAATAAGTAGAGCTATTATATTTGATGAGAGTAAAAAAGATGGTAAATTAATGGTAGAGATAAATCCTGATGGTGAATTTAGTGAAACACTTGAAATATTAAAATCTTTAAGTAATAAACAAAATATAGAAGAAAATCAATCTTTAACAAGATTATATCAAGTAGATTCTAATAAATATATGGTTGTTCTTATAGTTATTGTAACCGTTATTGTATTAATAGCTACAATTATTGTTATATATAACTCATTCCAAATAAATGTAGCGGAAAGAATTAAGCAATTTGGATTGCTTAGAAGCTTAGGAGCAACTAAGAAACAAATAAAATCTATTGTGTTTAGAGAAGCAACAATATTATTAATGATAGCTATTCCTATTGGTTTATTATTAAGTATAGGAACAATATATGTACTACAGGCAATTTTAAATTCACTACTTAAGGAAAATAATCTTCTTTCTATTGTAAGCATTGATATAAGACATTAATTATAAGTTCCACAATAATTATAATAGCTGTTTATATATCAAGTTTTTTACCTGCTAAATATGTAGGAAATATATCGCCTTTAATGGCTATTAGTAGTAGAATAACAATAAGAAAAGAATCTATTAAAAAAAGAAAAATAAAACTTTAAAGAAATTCTTAAATTTTAAGGTGCTAATGGCGCTTAAAAATTTAGGTCGTAATCCTAAGAGATGTACAGTAATGGTATTATCTTTTGTAGTAAGTTCAACTTTATTTATTACATTTACTACATTAGTCCAAGATGTAATTATGTTAAAAGGAACAAATTATGAATATCAAAATATTGATTTAGAAATTACTACTAATACGGAAATTGATAATAGTAAAGTTGATAAAAATCTAATAACTAAAATTGGGAACTTAGATAATGTTGATAAAGTTTATTTAAAATATCCATTAATTACTGGAAAATCAGAGATTACATCAGATAAAAAGATACAAGAGGCTGGAGACATATATGAATCAGAGAATATTAATGGTAATGCAAAGGAATTTATGTATACTCAAATCAATGTATATGATAAAAATGCATTGGATTTAATTAAGAAATATAAAATAAGTGGACAGGTTAATCTTGACGAAATAAACTCACAAAATGGTGTAATATTAATATCTAATGGAAGTGCAAGAGACAATACTAATAAACAAAGATACAGAGGGAAATTAACCAATTACAAAGTAAATGATGAAATTACTTTAAATGATGATAATGGAAAAGAGTATAAAGTAAAAGTAATGGCTATAATTGAAAATAATATTTTCGAAAGAGATGTTCCACTAAATGCTTTATCTTTAATAACAACAGATGAAGTTAGAAATAATTTAACAAAGCAAGATGTGGAAATAGCTAATATAGCAGTAGATTTAAAGGACTCAGAATTACACTTAAAAAATTATGAAGAAATTTATAATATGATACAAGATAATCAAGAATATAGTGTAGTAGATTGGGTAGATGTTAATACTAATGAAAAAACTGGAACGTTATTAATACAAGTATTAGTTTATGGGTTTATATTTGTAATTACTTTAATAAGTAGTATAAATATCATAAACACGATAACAATGAATATTACACTAAGAAGAAAAGAGTTATCTGTATTCAAATCTATAGGTATGTCTCAAAAAGACTTAAAGAAAATGATAATGTATGAAGGGGTATTTTATGGATTAGTTGGAGGAACAATAGGTTCTATAGCAGGATGTGCATTTACTTATATTATATACGATGTTTTATATGATATAGCAGGACTTACATGGAAACTACCTTTAAAATTATGTATAATAACTATTTTGGTATCTATAATAATAAGTTTTTTATCTGTACTGATACCTATGAAAAAATAGAAAAAGATAATGTAATAGAAGCTATAAGAGAGGGGTAACGATTAAGGAGGATTTGAATGGATAATATATTATTTGTAGAAGATGATGTTTCATTAGGTTATGCACTAGAATTTTCATTAACTGATGAAGGTTATAATATAACAAGAGCTTGTACTATTGATGAAGCCAAAAATTGCTTTAACAAAGAAGAATTTAATTTAATACTTTTAGATGTAAATTTACCTGATGGAAGTGGTTATGATTTTTGTAAATATGTTAGAGAAAAATCAAGTATACCCATTATATTTTTGACAGCATTAGATGATGAAGTTAATATTGTAATGGGGTTAGAAATAGGAGCAAATGACTATTTAGCAAAACCATTTGGTGTTAGAGAATTAGTAGCTCGAATTAAAGTTCAACTACGATCAAATAAAATAAAAGAATTAAAAAATATTTTAATCAGTAATGAGATAACTGTTAATATGTCAACAGCTAATGTATATAAAAATGATGAACTTTTAAATATAACAGCATTAGAATATAAATTATTAATATTATTTATGAAAAATCCTCTGAAAAATTTAGAAAGGCACGACATACTTGGAAGTATTACAGGTAGCAGTGATGATGTGTTTTTGATGAAAATACCCTATCAGTATATATAAAAAGACTGAGAGAAAAAATAGAAGATGACCCTAAAAATCCGAACTATATTATAACTAAACGTGGTTTGGGTTATAAGTGGGATATAGAAGTAAGGAGTGAATAATATTGAATAGAGTTTTTATAAATGAAGAAATCAAAAAAAGTACTATTATATTAACACTAATCCTTACTTTATTTATGTCACTACAATTATGGATGTATAATGATTATATTAAAAAACAAAAGCAAGATTATATTGGTATAGTTGGAAGTATAATATCAAAAACTGTAAGTGTTGATCCAAACCTAGAGTCGAAAATAATCTCTATAGTAACGCAAAATATTAGTGAAAAAGATAAGGAATCTGGTCGTGAGATTTTAAAACAGTATGGTATAACAGATAAACTTAGTAGCAATTTATTCCCTAATATTACCGATAATTATAATGTTATAATATTAAGTCTGATTTTATCAGTTTTATTAATTATATTAAATTATATACAGTATATTTACTTTTTTAAGAAAGTGAGAAATCTAACACTAGCGGCAAATAAAATATTAGATGATGATTATGCTCATATAATAAATGAGGATAAAGAAGGTGACTTTTCTAAACTAGCTGTAGAATTTTCAAATGTTAGAAGAATAATTAAAAATAATATTAGCAATACTCAAAAAGAAAAAGAATACTTAGTTGAATTATTGCAAAATATATCTCATCAATTAAAAACAAAGCTGGCTACTATGATTTTATATAATGATATATTATTAAATAGAAAAATAACAGAAGAACAAAATAAAATTCTTAAATGATAATAGAATTCAGCTTAATAATATGAATGTTATGATTCAGAGCATATTAAAATTAGCAAAGTTAGATACAAATACAGTTGAGTTTTGTAAAAAAGAACAAAGTTTAAATCAAACTGTAAAAGAAGTAGTATACAACTTTGAGGAGTTTGCAAAAGAAAAAGATGTTAAGTTAGAATTAAATAATTGCGACAACATTATATTAAATCAAGATAAGTTTTGGTTAAAAGAGGCATTTAATAATATTTTAAAAAATGGTATTGAACATACACCAAAAGGTGGGAGTGTAAAGGTAAATTTAATAAGTAATTCTGTATTTTACAAAGTAATAATACAAGATACGGGTGAGGGAATAGAACAAAGTGAGATAAGAAAGATATTTAATCGATTTTATAAAAATAGTACTTCAAGTAAAAGAGATTCAGTAGGTATAGGAGTGGCAATATCTAAATCAATTATTGAATCTCATAATGGATATATAGATGTTAGTAGTGAAAAGGGAGTCGGAACTACTTTTTCTATAACTTTTATGAAGTATTAGTATATAAACTTTTCAAAAGTATCATTTGATGCCAATGTATAGTGTTGTTCAAAATGTAATGATGATACTAATGACTTTAGAAGACTGGCTTGTTTCGCATGACAATTAAATTAGATATAGAAAGTATATTATGGTAAGATGAGTAAATGCTATCTAAAAGTGAGCATTAGAAAAAGGTATTGACTAAACTGTCAATATCTTTTTTGTATTTCTAGAGTTGGCAACAACTTGACGTTGATTTGATAAATATGATCATATTATGTGTATTTAAAAAAGTTATAATTAAAAGCCTATTTACATAATATGTAATGAAACATTTAGTACTTAAAGGGGGAATCATTACATGAGAGAAATAAGATGTCCATTTACAGGTAGAGTAAGCAACGCTGTATCAGTAGATGGAAACTCAAATAAAGATTGGTGGCCTAATCAGCTGAACCTAGATATTCTTCATCAAAATTCAAGCCTTAGTAACCCAATGGGGCCTAAGTTTGACTATGCTAAAGAATTCTGTAAGCTTGATTTTTATGAATTAAAAAAAGATTTATATAATTTAATGACAGATTCAAAGGATTGGTGGCCAGCAGATTTTGGTAACTATGGACCACTATTTATTCGTATGGCATGGCATAGTGCAGGAACTTACAGAGTAGGTGATGGAAGAGGTGGAGGTGGTGATGGATCACAAAGATTTCCACCATTAAATAGTTGGCCTGATAATATTAATTTAGATAAAGCTCGTAGATTAATTTGGCCAATCAAACAGAAATATGGTGATAAAATTTCATGGGCAGACCTTATGATATTAGCAGGAAATTGTGCTTTTGAATCAATGGGACTTAAGACTATTGGATTTGGGGGAGGACGTGAGGATGTTTGGGAACCACAAGATACTTACTGGGGTTCACAGACTAAATTGCTTGGAGACAATAAAAATCCTATAAGTGGTAAACTTGAAAACCCACTTGCTGCAACTCAGATGGGATTAATTTATGTAAATCCAGAAGGACCTGATGGAAAACCTGATCCGGTTGGATCAGCAAAAGATATTAGAGAAACATTCTCCCGTATGGCTATGAATGATGAAGAAACTGTGGCACTTATAGCTGGGGGTCATACATTTGGTAAGTGTCACGGCGCAGCTCCTGCAACATATGTTGGTCCGCCACCTGAAGCTGCTAGTATCGAACAGCAGGGACTTGGTTGGAAAAACAGCTATAAAAGTGGTAAAGGGCCTGATACAATCAGTAGTGGAATTGAAGGTGCATGGAAGCCAAATCCAACAAAATGGGATATGGGTTATTTTAAAGTATTGTTAAGATACCAATATGAGTTAGTTAAAAGTCCTGCAGGAGCGTATCAGTGGATAGCTAAAGATGTAGATGAAGAGGATATGATTATAGATGCACATGATCCATCTAAGAAGCATCCGCCTATGATGACAACAGCTGACTTAGGTCTTATCTACGATCCTATATATAAAAAAATTGTAGAAAACTATTCAGAAAATCCTAAAAAATTTACTGATGATTTCGCACGTGCTTGGTTTAAATTAACACATCGTGATATGGGTCCTATTTCACGATATCTTGGTCCAGAGGTTCCTTGTGAGGAGTTTATATGGCAAGACCCTGTACCAGAAGTCGATTATGAATTAATTAATGAAGGTGATATCAAATATCTTAAAAAGAATATCTTAGATTCTAAATTATCAATATCAGAGCTTGTCTATACAGCTTGGTCATCTGCATCAACATTTAGAGGTTCTGATAAACGTGGTGGTGCAAATGGAGCTAGAATTCGACTAGAGCCACAAAAAAATTGGGAAGTTAATGAACCACAGCAATTAGATTATGTTTTACATATTCTTGAAGAAATAAAAGAAGATTTTAATTCTTTACAGTTAAAAAATAAGCAGGTATCTTTAGCAGATATGATTGTTCTTGGAGGATGTGTAGGTATTGAAAAGGCAGCAAAAAATGCTGGATATAAAGTTAGAGTTCCTTTTATTCCAGGACGTACAGATGCATCACAGGAACAAACTGATATTGAATCATTTTCTGTGCTTGAGCCAAAAGCAGATGGATTTAGGAATTATTTAAAATCAGATTATTCAGTGCGTGAGGAAGAATTATTAATTGACCGTGCACAACTTTTAACTTTGACTGCTCCCGAGATGACAGTTTTAATAGGTGGTATGCGTGTATTGAATACAAATTATGGAAAGTCTAAGTATGGTGTTTTTACAAAGAGACCAGAAGCGCTTACAAATGATTTCTTTGTAAATCTTTTAGATATGGATACAGTTTGGACACCTACTTCTTCTGATGAAAAGGTATTTGAGGGACGTGACAGAGAAACAGGAAAGTTAAAGTGGGAAGGAACAAGAGTTGATCTTGTTTTTGGATCTAATTCTCAACTTCGTGCTATTTCAGAGGTGTATGCAAGTGAAGGTTCTCAGGGTAAATTCTTAAAGGATTTTATATGTGCTTGGAATAAAGTAATGAATGCAGACCGTTTTGATATAGACAAATCTAAAAAATAGAATAATATTATTCCTGTGAATTGTCTCAAACATTCAAATACACGAAAAAGTCATACTATGATAGTATGATTTTTATAAAAAATAAAGAAATATCATTAATATTAATAAATAAAATAGTGAAAAAGCAAAAGCATTAAATAAAACAAATAAACGTAAAAAATTTATAATAAAGATAAGACTATTAAATTAAGGCTATCCTATAATATTGCTTATTTAAGTAAAAAAGAACTTTCAAAAGATGAAACTCTAGATTATATTGATATAATAAGAATAGGAAAGGGGGAATTTGGAGTGGAAAAAATTATTTTAATAGAAGACGACGAAAAAATAAGGATTGAGCTAAAAAATTTCTTAGTTAATTATAACTACGAAATAGTAATAATGGAGGAATTTGAAAACATAGTAGAAAATACATTAAATGAAAAACCTCATTTAATATTACTAGATATAAATCTACCAATATGTGATGGATACTATATATGTAGAGAAATAAGAAAAAATCGGATGTACCAATAATAGTAGTAACAAGCAGAGATACAGAAATGGACGAGCTTATGAGTATGAACTTAGGAGCTGATGATTTTATAACAAAGCCATATAACACACAAATACTTTTAGCTCATCTAAATTCAATATTAAGAAGAACTTATAAAAATACATCTGTAGAAACACTTACATATAAAAACTTAGAATTAGATTTGGGGAAAAATAGTATCTATTTTGATGATAAAGAATTAGAACTTACAAAGAATGAATTTAGAATATTAAATTGTTTAATGAAAAATAAAGGCAAAATAGTATCAAGAGGAGACTTAATGGATTATTTATGGGATTTAGATTTATTTATAGATGATAATACTCTAACCGTAAATATAAATAGACTTAGAAAAAAACTAGAGATAGTAGGGTGTAATGACTATATACAGACAAAAAGGGGAATAGGCTATATAATGCCGTAATTTATGAATATAAAAGAGTATATAAAAGATAAACAATTTTACATAGTGCTTAGATTGTCATTTTTAATTTTTGTAGTATATGTATTAGGCTTATTACAAGTAGAAGATATAACTATAAAATTTATAATAACTCTATGGGTGGTACTAAATGCAATTGAAATAATCCATGATTACAATAGAAAATCAAGATATTATAATGAGACTAAAAATATATTAAATGATTTAGATAAAAAATACCTGTTACCTGTTGTAATAAATAGACCAGAATTTATTGAAGGACAATTATTATATGATGTGATCAGTGTTACAGATAAGGGAATGCATGAAGAGGTAAATAAATATATATTTATACAAGAAGAATACAAAGAATATATAGATATGTGGGTGCACGAAATTAAAACGCCTATAGCATCCAGTAAACTAATAATAGAAAATAATAAAAATGAACATACATTAAGCATACTAGAAGAAATTGAAAAGATAGAAAATTATATAGAACAAGTTTTATATTACTCTAAAAGTAATGAACTAGAAAAAGATTATATAGTAAAAGAAATAAGCTTAAGGCAGTGTGTAAATAACACAATAAAAAGAAATAAAAAAGCTATAAGAGATAAAGACATATCAATAGATATACAAGATTTTAATAAAAATGTGCATTGTGACAACAAATGGGTGGAATTTATATTAAATCAAATCATAATAAACTCAGTAAAATACATTGGAAACAAATCTACAAATAAGAAACTAGATAAAGCACATGGAAAAATAAAAATTTATATTGAAGAACATAGCAACAGCACAGAGTTATTTATTGAAGATAATGGCATAGGTATAGATGAAAAAGATTTAAGGAAAGTATTTGAAAAAGGATTCACAGGATTAAATGGAAGAAAGCTTAAAAAATCAACTGGAATGGGGTTATACATTTCTAAAAAACTGGCAGATAAAATGTCTCTAGGAATATCAATAGATTCAAAAATAAATGAATACACAGTAGTTAAAATCACCTTCCCAGAAAATAATATGATGAAAATAATCAATAATTAATTTTGTATAAAACTTACATTGGTGTAAGTTTTATGTAAGGTTAAGTTATTAAATAAAGACTCTAAATACTATAATCTATAGTTATAAAGTAAATCCATTATCTAGCAATAGAAGATAAAAACTACATAAGAAAATTTAGTTTATTAATAGGTAATAGATTATAAATTTTAGGGGGAGGAATATATGAACACAATACTAGAAGTTAAAAACATAGAAAAATACTATGGAAATAAGAAAAATCTAACAAAAGCAATAAATAATATATCATTTGAAGTTGATAAAGGTGAGTTTGTAGGAATAATGGGGCCAAGCGGAAGTGGAAAAACTACCTTATTAAACTGTATAGCAACAATAGATAAAGTAACAACAGGGTCTATAAAGATAGATGATAAAGATATAACTACTTTATCTAGAAAAATATAGAGAAGTTTAGAAGAGAGAATCTAGGATTTATATTTCAAGACTTTAATTTATTAGACACACTATCTGTATATGAAAATATATCATTAGCGTTATCAGTTATAGGGGTTAAAGGAAAAGATATAGATATACAAGTAAAGCAAGTTGCAAATAAGTTAAATATATCAGATATACTAAATAAATTTCCTTATGAAATATCAGGAGGTCAAAAACAAAGAGTAGCATCGGCAAGAGCGATAATCACCAATCCATCGTTAATATTAGCAGATGAACCAACTGGAGCTCTAGATTCTAAATCCTCAAGAATATTACTTGAAAGTATATCAAATTTAAATGAAACTTTAAATTCTACAATAATGATGGTTACTCATGATGCTTTTACAGCGAGTTATTGTAAAAGAATATTATTTATAAAAGACGGGAAAATTTTTAATGAGCTTATAAGAGGAAACGATAGTAGAAAAGAATTTTTCAAAAGAATTTTAGAAGTAGTTACACTTCTTGGAGGTGACTGTGACAGTGTTATTTAAGTTATCTTCAAGAAATGTAAAAAGAAGTATAAGAGCCTATAGTATATATTTTCTTACACTAGCATTAGGAGTTTGTGTATTTTATGTATTTAACTCATTAGATTCTCAGACTATAATGATGGATTTATCAGAAAGCAAAAAGAATTATGTAGACCTAATTTCACAAATAATATCTGTAGTTTCAGGATTTGTATCTTTTATTTTAGGATTTTTAGTAATATATGCAAATAGTTTTATGATAAAGAAGCGAAATAAAGAATTTGGTATATATATGACTTTAGGAATTAGTAAAAAAAAGATATCGATAATTTTATTTACTGAAACTATTATAATAGGAATATTGTCATTATTAGCAGGAATTTTTGTAGGAGTATTTTTATCGCAAGGATTAGCAGGAATAACTGCAAAACTATTTAAAACTAATATGATTAAATACCAATTTATATTCTCTAAAGAAGCTTGCTTAAAAACAATATTTTATTTTGGGATAATATTTATGGTAGTTATGGTCTTAAATTTTATAGTGGTATCAAGATATAATTTGATTGATTTGATAAATGGGTCAAAATCTAATCAAAAGCTTAAAAAAACAAATTTATCTATATCGGCAATACTATTTATTTGTTCTATAATTTGTTTAGGATACTCTTATAAACTTATACTAGAAAATCCGTTAGTTAACTTAAATGCACCAGAGTTTAAAAAGTCTATATGTTTAGGAATTATAGGTACGGTGCTATTCTTTAGAGCATTGGCAGGATTTTTAATAAAAGTTATCCAAAGTAGTAAAAATTATTATTTAAAAAATCTCAATACTTTCACACTAAGACAGTTTAATAGCAAAATAAATACTCATTATATATCTATAAGTATAATATGTTTAATGTTATTTGTAGCAATAGGGATGATGTCAACAGGAATAGGTATGAAAAATTCTTTTGAAAATACAGTGGAATTTCAGACACCATTTGATATGTCGATGAGTGTAGAAGTTAAAGGAGAAAAAGACAATATCGAAATTGATCAATACCTAAAGGACTATGGAATAAACTTAGGTGATTATGGGAGTGATATTTTAAAGTATAATTTATATAACAGTGAGATGCCTTTCAAGAAGATGTTTAAAAATACTAATAATCAGTTTTTGCGTGAACAAATAGATGATATGCGTGATTTTAATGTACCTATAATCAAAATATCTGATTACAATAAGATTATGAAAATGCAAAATAAAAAAGGTTTAGACTTAAGAGAAGATGAAGTTACACTACTTACTGATATGTCATCGATGGAAGAAGCAGTAAAAGATTTTATAGAAAACAATGATGATATTGAAATAAATAATAATACACTTAAAGTAAGTAAATCATATGAATTTGAACCAATTAAAACACTTCCGATGAATATGAATTTTACAACTTTAATAGTTAATGATAATCAAGTCAAAGATATGAATATTTATGAAAAAATTTAAGTCTTAACTATAAAGGAAATAAATTAGATACAGAAAAAATGGTATCAAAAAATATTGAAAAAGTAATAGACGATACATATGGAAAAGAGAATTCGCATAAAATACTTGCTATTACTAAGATATGGTGTTTTGAAAATAGTATGGCAACTTCAAATATATTCTTGTTTGTAGGACTTTATATAGGAATAGTATTTTTAATATCTAGTGCAGCAGTGCTAGCCCTTAGCCAACTAGCTGGTGCTACTGAGAGTATGGAAAGATATAAGACACTTAGAAGGCTTGGCGTAAGCACGGAAATGATAAATAAATCGATACTTTTACAGGTTTTACTATACTTTATACTTCCTATTGGACTTGCATTGGTTCACAATATATTTGGTATAAAAGTAGCAAATAATTTTATCAAAATGTTTGGAGATTATGATATGATAAGCAATAATATTATTTCAATAAGCTCAATATTAATAATATATGGGATATACTTTTTAGCTACATATAGTGGATATAAAAGGATAGTTAATAATGATTATTAATAGATTTATTAAGCTTAAGAATAATATAAAACTATAAAATACTTAAAATTTAAGTACTAATAATAAATATATATCGTTATTTTAAAAGATATGATGTATAATAGAAAAGATAAGCACTTTTTATGTTTAGATATTAAATGGCATAGGAAGTGTTTATTTTATTTTGTAAACAATTTAGATTAATATAAAAGGAAACAAAAAGGAGATATAAATGCTATTTACAGATTTAGACATAATTAAGCCAATACAAAAAGCACTAAAGGAAGAAGGATATTTAAACCCAACACCAATACAATCAAAGTCAATAACACCATTATTAGAAGGTAGAGATTTATTAGGATGTGCACAGACAGGTACTGGAAAAACAGCATCTTTTGCAATCCCTATAATACAACAAATATATAATGATAAAAAATCACTAAAAGGTAAAAGAACTATAAAAGCGGTAATACTAGCACCTACAAGAGAATTAGCAATACAAATAGAAGAAAACTTTGCAGCTTATGCAAGACATACAAATATAAAAAGTTTAGTTATATTTGGAGGAGTATCTCAAAATCCTCAAACTAAAGCATTAAAGCAAGGTGTAGATATACTAATAGCAACTCCAGGTAGAATGCTTGATTTATATAATCAAAAATTTTTAAAATTAAATGATGTTAAACACTTTGTTTTAGATGAAGCTGACAGCATGTTAGATATGGGTATGATACATGATGTAAAAAGAATAATGAGCTACCTTCCGAAGGTTAGACAAAATATATTCTTCTCAGCTACTATGCCAAAGGAAATATCAAAATTAGCAGATTCAATATTTAAAAATCCAGTTAGAGTAGAGGTTGCACCAGTTTCATCAACAACTGAGATGGTTGACCAAAATATTTACTTTGTAAGTAAAAAGCAAAAGACAAACCTACTTATAGAGTTATTAAAAAGTAACCCAAAAGAATCTGTACTTGTATTTTCAAGAACAAAACATGGAGCAAATAAAATAACACAACAGTTAATATCATCATCAATAAGTGCTGCTGCAATACATGGAAATAAGTCACAAAATGCAAGACAGCTAGCATTAAATGATTTTAAAGAAGGTAAGATTAGAGTACTGGTAGCAACTGATATAGCTGCAAGAGGAATTGATATTGATGATCTACCATATGTAATAAATTATGATTTACCAGAAGTTGCAGAGACTTATGTTCATAGAATCGGAAGAACAGGAAGAGCGGGAAGAAGTGGTAGAGCAACAGCATTTTGTGCAATGGAAGAAAGAGATCTTTATAAGGCTATAGAAAAACTTATAAACAAAAAGATTGAAGTTGTAGAAAATCACAGCTTTGCATCTAGTGCAGAGGATATAACTGTATCAGGGAATAAGAACAATAGAGGTAGAAAAAGACCTAACAGAAATAACGGCAATAAAAGCAAAGCTAAATTTACAAATAAAAATAAAAGTAAAAATTAAAAATAGTTGGAAGATAATCTTAATATAAGTATGATTAGTTTATGTCATTGAAATTTATGAAAAGGTATTGATTTTTTAATCAATACTTTTTTTATTACAAGGGGATTTATATGTAATTACAATAAAGTATATACGATTAGGAAAATGGTTGCCTTGATTTTGGGTCGTAACTGCTATATACTATAATTAAAATTACAAATAAAAAAGAACCGTCTTTAGAGAAGGGCTTTTAGTATCGCGCTTATTGCGTTGTATGAAGAGTCTTTTTTTTTATTAGGGTTCAAAACAATTAAGACTTTTACATTGAAGTACTTTTGACAGTCTAGTTTTAAATAATTTAACTTCTATCGATTGTTTCATTGCAACGTACTGCGTTGCAATTAGGCATATATTATAAAATAATTAGGAGGAAACAAAATGGAAACTATTAATGTTCAAAAACGTAATTTTAATTTAAAGGCAAAAAAAATGAGACGACTCGGGTTGGTTCCTGGAAATGTATTCGGGAAATCTTTGAAAGATCCAATATCTATTCAAATGGAAGAATCTGTTGCACGCAGATTGATTCGTCTAAATCGTGAAGGTAGTAAAGTGGTGATGAATATTGAAGGACAAACAATGCCGGTACAAATCAAGGAAAAATCAATGAATAGAGTGAACGATGAAATTTTAAATATTAGTTTTCAAGCATTAAGTGCAAATGAAAAAGTAAACAGTGTAATTCATATTATTGTTGTCAATGATGCAAAAATCCAAGGGGTAGTGGAGAAAATGCAGCTTGAAATTCCATACACATCTTTACCTAAACATATGATTGATACTATAACTATTGACGTTGATGGAATGAAGGCAGGTAATGTTATAACTGTTGGAGAAATTCCTGAACTACAGAGTGACAAAATTGAATTACAAGTTGATCCAGAAAATATCGTATTACGTATAAGTGAGAAACAGAATAATGCTTTGGAAGCTGTTGAAGGATAAATAAATATTAAGAAAATATAATTATAGAAAGAGTTTGGATTGTTATACACTTTGGTGTAAAAACATGAAAAGCTCTTTTTTTATTTTTGAGAGGGGAATAACAAATTTATAGTACGAACTGCCTTTTAGAAACATTTTAATTGAAAATTAGTAAATAAGCGATAATATAAGAAAGTTAGCTAAAAGAACCTAAAAAATACATAAAAATAACAATATTCTACAAAAATAAAGGCAAAATATGGTAATATATATAAGCGGGTAAATGATTCAAATTAATTTTTAGGTTCTGCTAATTAGATATGTCTACATCCTATAATTTGATGTTTATGTAAGCTAATAAGTAAATTAACAGAATGAAATATTTATTAGGAGGGAACTTATGCAAATAATAAGTTATTTAATTCCAGGTATTTTGCTATCTTTAGTTGATTATTTTTTATTTGAAAATAATAAAAACCTTTGGCTATTATAAAATTATTATTTTTATT